>NZ_JAVJNP010000165.1:0-16029 GCF_040217205.1 Coleofasciculus sp. A1-SPW-01
TCTATAAACCAGCCTGGAGGCACGGGGTTATCGTGCAAGCTAAACCGAACTCCCAGATATGTTCAGCTTAGCTTGTTCGATGACTTCAGGGCTACTGAAAACCCAGACCTCAGCCGTTAGGCAGGTCTGGGTAGTTTATTCTCCCGAATTGGCATTGCTTATAAGGAGGAGGGACTAGGATGAGTAACGCAAGCCTGAGTTCCTTTCAAGACCTCTTTATATAAAATTTCTAATTGACTAATATTCCCACTTAGGGTATAGCGTTCTAAAACTCTAGCTCTAGCTTTTTGACCCAGAAGCGTTGTCCATTCCGTATGATCTCGTAACAAGGGCAATAGCGTATTCAATTGAGACGTGACCCGATGGGTATTCAGAATAATACCCGCGCCACCTTCTAAAACCTCACCATCCGCCCCCGCATCGGTGGCGACACAAGCCAAACCACAAGCCATGGCTTCGAGTAATGATAAGGAGAGTCCTTCTAATAACGACGGCAAAATAAATACATCGGCAGCTTGCAGAATCTCAATCCGCTGCTGTTCATCTGCCACAAATCCTAACCAGAGAATCCCATCGTATCTATCATAAAAAGGTCTTAACGTGGGAACTAGAGGTCCATTCCCGACAATCAAAAGCTTACAGCGATCGCCCATTTCCGACTGTTTCCACGCCTTGAGTAACGCCTCTACATTTTTTTCTGTAGCAATGCGACCTTGATAAACAAATAGACGTTGGGCATCAAATCGGACTTTCAAATTCGATGTGCCAGGAGCATATTTGAGCACATCAACTCCATTGGGAATTACAGCGAGTTTATGGCGAGGAACTCCCAAACGCACCAGCAAATCCCGTTGCAGTTGAGAAAAGATAATCACCCGATCATAGTGTGCCAGAAACGGGGCATAGAGTTGATAAGCAACCAGTTGGGTTCCCGATTTTAAATTGCGGCGTTTGCCATCAAAGGGGGGATGAAATGTGGCAACGAGGGGTAAATTCAGGTCTTCACAGATTTCTGGAAGCAGAAAATCTAAGGGAGACAAAGTGAGAGACGCATGGACTAAATCCGGGCGCAGTTGCTGTAGAGCCTGTTTTAGCACCTTACTCGCTTTGGGTGAGGGAATCGTATAAACTTGGGATTTATACAAGCAAGGGAGGGATACCTCCTGACAACCCGAACACAGGGGATCTGCGGCGGTTTCGTCGTGGGCAAAATGGAGAAAACTAACTTGGTATCCCCGGTCGAGTAAAGCATTAGTAACTTCTCGACCGTAAGTGACATTGCCACAAAAGGGTGATTTTTTTCCGATCCAGGCGATATGCATTCAAGTTGAATCGTGAGTCTCTATTTGTCAGCGTGGGTTAACATCGCTGATCCTGTACCGGAAATATACCAGTTTAAGCACCCTCCCGCGATCGCAATTATGGCTAAACTAAATAAGACGGGAGCTAAACCCAGCCAGGTTTCGGCTAAACCCGCTAAGGCTAAGGGCAGACTCAGGGCAATATTCACGCCATTATTTTGCAGCCCAAAAACCTTCCCCCGCATCTCTTCCGGGGTTTCGGCTTGAATGGTGGTTTGCATGGGAATCCCTACCATCGCCCCACACATCCCCAACAGGGCGGTCATTGCTAACGCCATCCAGAGATTATGAGTAAATACCGATAATCCCACTAGCGCTGCTGACATGCCGATTGATCCATAGAGACTCAAGCGATTGTGGGTAAAATACTGACCCCAATGTCCCAGAATCGCTGCACCCGCCGCCATTCCAACTCCTCCCATTGCCAGTAAGAAGCCAAACTGTGAGGCTTTCATTCCTGGAAGGGTTTCGGCGAGTCGTACCGCTAACACGGCTAAAGCGGCGAAAATGGAGAATAATATAACTAATTGAATCATGGCATTGCGGACGCGCCGTTGCCGTTTGAGGTAAAGCAGTCCCTCCCAGATATCGGCAAAAACGTGGGGGGTTTCACCTTCAGTGGGTTCAGTATTTTCACCAGTTTTCAGCACTAGCAGCAACAATCCCGCGATCGCATACCCCCCACCGACAACCAATTCCTTGCCAAATTGCCAGTCAATCCCCAACTGCGCCACCAATTTATCGGTCAATGCTAAAAGGGGATCACCTACGGCAAATCCAATAATCAAGGATGCCATCATCGTCGTGGTATAAAGGGAATTCGCCGAGAGCAAATGACGACGCTTGACAATCAACGGAATAACCGCTTGTTCAGCCGGGGCAAAAAATTGGGTTAAGGTCGAAACTAGGAATGTGATAATTAACAAGCCATAGAAGCCGACAGGTAACTTATAGATGGGACTCCAATCCTGAGTCAGCCATAACACCGCCGGAACGGACCAAACCAAAACACCTCGCAGCAGATTTGTCGAGACAAGTACCGCCTTTTTTGACCAGCGATCCACGAATACTCCCGCCAGAGAACCAAACAGGACAGCCGGAATCGTAAACGCAATCATCAAGGCTGAAACCCAACCACTGATGCTAGTTCCCGCCGCCTGAAAGTGGCTAGCAATCAAGGCAATCATCAACACCAGATAGATTTTATCAGCAAGCTGCGAAAAAACCTGACCACTCCACAAGGTTAAAAAGTTTACATTTTTCAGAACGGGTACAAACCCTTGTTTGCTCGGTTCAGCAGGCGGTTCAGCCGTTTTCGCCGGGACGTTCTCTGCTTGACGCGGCGGCTGGTGAGGTTCTCGATAATTGCGCTTAGTCGCAGACGATGACTTTTTTTGGGCAGGATGTTGGTTAACTCGTTTGGATTCAGATTCAGATAATCGCATTCTTTACTCTTCAGTTGGCTGCTGTGGCTGATCAACCCAATGGGTGAATCGTCCACTCCAGGTATTTTGATCGGTTTTGTATGAAACTACACTTTCTCTATCATCGCATGTGAACTACCCAGCGCTAATCTCTAATCAGGTAGAGTGTGGGCTTTTGACTTCGTGGAGGACGGCTTTCGCCGTAAAAACCATCTATGTTCGTTTGTGGACAGATGCTAAATTAGACCACAAATTATTTATAGGGAATCGATTGCCATGATTTTCAGGATGTTCGGGATTAGTGCGGTTGTAGGGGCGAGTCGCTGCACAAATATGGCGGTGTGAGAATTAACCTGTCTCGACTCGCCCTTGTCTAAAGATACGCGGTGTCCGGTAAATTATGTATGGCGGGTCTATGATTCGGCAGACATCGCCAAGGCGTCTACTAACGCGGCTGAACGAATGGAACGACCAAAGTGATACTGGGCATAATCCCGTAACATGCGCTCCACTTTTACCCAGAGGGGCGCGATCGCGTCTAGGCATGACGGGGATAACTCAGCCGCCGCGAGCTGTTGTACTATTGTTAATTCAATGGCATTCAGTTTACAGGTCAACCGTGGCAGAGGGGATTGATCGACACCATGGCTACGGCTAGCAACGGGGTGGAGTACCCTCTGAGGTTGAGACGCCTCTACCGCTAAACGATAGGTTCCACCCACCTCCACACTAAACCCGACTTGCCAATTCTGATCCGTAAAATCAGGCTGAATCGGGTGCTGAGAGATACAACACTGTTGCACTTGCGGCGCAATCCCAGCTAACGCCAATAGGTGAAAAATCCCCTGGCAAAGGTGTGCCAAAAGGAGAGATGTACCGGAGTGACTGCTGCTTAATGGGGGTAACTGTTCCAATCGCCGCAGATGCTCATTAAACAAAGCGTACAATTCGGCTTGGGGTTGCTCACTTAGAGCATGACATAAGACTAATTCCGCTAGGTACTGACTTGCCGCCAGCTTGCCTAAATCCTTCGCCAATCCCGGATAGGATTCCAAGGTTTCAGCTTGAGTAATTTTATCAAGCGATCGCCCTTTGTAGATCAGTAACTGATTCACGACAAACAAGCCCATTCTACCCGCCAATTTCGAGTTCTGTTTGCGGGAACCTGGTGCCACTACCCGAATCAATCCCCACTCTGGCGTTAAAATCGTGACTAGGCGATCGGCTTCACCTAGCGGCATACTTTTCAGATTAATCCCCGTGGCGTTATAGGTTTTAGTCATTTGTCATTTGTCATTCGTGTCATGTCAAGACTCTCGGATTTGGTGGGGGCGGGTTTAGTTACGTTAATGGTTTGAGTCGCCACGTTATTGGTTAAACCCGCCCCTACATACTTAAACCTCATTCCTTGTCTTTTCCCTCACGCTGTTGCAACAACTCTGGTCCACGAGAGGTTCCTAATCGGGTTGCTCCGGCTATGACTAAATCTAACGCTTGTTCGATGGTGCGGATACCTCCTGAAGCCTCAATCCCGATTTGTCCTTTTGTCAAGTCTTTCAAAAATTTGACATCCGACACCGTTGCACCTCCATGCCAACCTGTACTGGTTTTGAGATATTGCGCCCCAGCATCAATGCAAATTTCGGCGGCGAGTTGTTTTTCCGTGTCGGTTAAAAGCGTTGTTTCTAAGATAACTTTGACGGTTTGCCCTGTTTCCTCGCAGATTGGGGCAATTTCGCGATAGATAGCGTCGGTGTTTCCAGTTTTTAATGCCCCTAGATGAAGCACGACATCCAATTCCGTCGCGCCATTTTCTACTGCTTCTTGGGCTTCGTAGAGTTTAGCCGCAGTTGTGGTAGCGCCACTGGGAAAGCCAATCACGGTACAAACCTTGGGCGTTTTGTTGTGTAAGAGTTCAGCCGCGAGTTTGACGTACACCGGATAGACACAGACTGTGGCAAACTGAAATCGATCAGCTTCACGACACCATTTTTCTACCTGTTCAGGTGTCGCCGTGGGCGAGAGGAGAGCATGATCAATGAGAGGGGCAATATCGATATCGGGATAATCCATTGCGATCGCGTTTCTACTCTATAAAAAAACTTAACACTTAAAATGTCATGCTCCTTAAACTGGGTCGGTTTCGACTTCGCTCAACCCACCCTACGGCATATCCAGGGTTTTTGCGCTCCCCCAATGTCAATTTTAAATGCCATTTCAATTAAAATTTAACACCTAACACCTACTGACGTGATGCCAAGTCTGAAACAAAATCTTGATGATCCTGACTGGCTAATCCCTGCTGCAATACCTCTAAAACCTTGGCTAAATCTCCAGCTAATAACGCCGTTCTATCTAGCCACAATCCTGGAAAAACAACTGAACAAATTATCCCATCGCTATTGGACTCAACTTTAACATAATCTCCTGCATTTAACCTAAACCAATCTAATTCTCCGTTTTCAACTCGCCATACCAAATAGTCTTGTACTCCATTGCGGCGATATACGTTGAATTTTTGGTGCAAATCAATGGAAACACTACTCGCCGCAATTTCTACGATTAACTCAGGCGCACCTTCGATATAATCATCGTCGCTAATCGTTGATTGTCCACCGACTTTAATTCTCAGAATAGCATCCGGTTGAGGTTCGTTATCGAGATCCAGCCTAACTGTACAATTGTCGCC
The DNA here is from genome assembly GCF_040217205.1 of Coleofasciculus sp. A1-SPW-01. NCBI lineage: Bacteria > Bacillati > Cyanobacteriota > Cyanophyceae > Coleofasciculales > Coleofasciculaceae > Coleofasciculus > Coleofasciculus sp. A1-SPW-01. The sequence continues at coordinate 5,475 of NZ_JAVJNP010000165.1, forward strand.
CAATTGCAGATTAGGAGTGAAACTTGTGTAGAAGCCTAGCCACAACATAATATGAGCATGGGGTTCGCCATGTTGGGTAATCCGGAGGGGAGATGCCATATAAACGATTCCTTCAATTAATTCCGCTTTTTTCAGATCAGGCATAGCTGAATAGCGATGCTCAAATTCAATACGGTTGAGTTTATCGCCGTTTTCTAAGCGGGGAATTGTTACTTGAGGAGAGAGTTTTGTCGATGTCATGGTCACCACTCGCGATCGCTGCCTTTATTATCCTTTCAAATACTAGCATCTACGCCCATTTTGGCGTAGGGAATAACTTGACCTGTAGAATGTGAAACACTACTGAATTTTGGGATTTTCCATCTCTTGACGCAGTTGATCAGCTTCTTCTAAAGTGGCTTCCGGATCTTCATCAGTTGAACGCTGCACATAATTAATCTTAAATTCTTCTAACAAATCAGACAGCAACGACTGAAGTTCTAACTGGGTTGCCTCATCCTGTAGTTCTTCCCGCAGGGCGTACTTAAAATTATGACTTAGTTGGTCAAATAGTTGTCGCCCTTGCAGATCAGAGTAGGAGGTGGCTATGACTTCATAAGTGGCTTGGGCTAAATAATTAGCCAGGTTTTCCATAACCTCTTTGGGCAACCCTTTCATTCCCGGTACTTGTCGCAATCCCGTGTAAAAATCTGATTGTTGCAGCGCTCCCTTGAGACTATGATGCAACAATGCCTGTAAATCGGGTTGAACTTGGGGTAAGACTTTATAAATCGAGAGTTCTAAAAGTCTGTCTGTAATCGCATCAACTTTATTAATATCACTAACTTGAACATAAGCCTCAGGTTGCAAGATGGCACGCGCCATATCTCCTTTATCAACAGATTCTTTGGTTTGATTAATCAGTCGCACCATCAAAAACATCGATACCCGATCTGCCAAATACGCCGCTGGTTCATGGGTGACTTGTGCTAAAATTCGCTCCATATTGAACAATCCCGATTGATGCGATCGCACGGATGCCGGAATAATGCGTAACCAGCGCCAGGTGGGAAGTAGCAGCAGCATGTCGTACCAACGCCGCCAGAGGGTATCTCCCCAGGTCAACTTCTCTTGGCGTCGAGACATGAAGAAGGTACGGAATAAAAGCTCAATCCCAAAAAAGGCAATAAAATAAAGGTCAATACGCCAGAAGTTATCAACAAGTTGACCATTTTCGTCGGTGGGTCGAAAATAATTGCTGTTCAGTAGCGGTCGAATATCGCTGTTAAAGAATGAGAGGGCGTTTTCCCAGCCCACTTGCACCAGATACTCCTGTCGCCAAAATCGCGCAAAGGCTTGCTTGGCTGATTCCGTATTCAGATGATCCCGCATCCGCCGCTTCAATTTAGCGAATGTACCAAACTTATTGGCTGCCAAAAATGGGTTCTCTTCAATCAGATCATTACTTTGTTGGCGCAACTCTTGCAAGACTTGCTCGGTTGGCGGTGCTTGTAGTCCTTGCTGGGAGAGTTGTACAGTTAAAGCATCAACGGTTTGGAGATAACGTTGGGTATCCGGATGAGGCTCAATACTTTTCACCGGGTCATAGAATGTTGCGATCGCGGGAAATTCTCGCACATAAACATCCCGCAATGGGATATAGCTGAGATTGAATAATGCCAGCAGGATATTTGCCCATGCAATTAAGGCGGTGAGCTTGTTCCACCAGTTCCGACCCCGGTGTTTGTAGGAATCGGCATGGGTTTGTTGGCTTAGAGCTTGGTCTACCATTTTCCCGTTGGATAGTCACTGCAAACAAATCGGGGCAAGTGCATCACCCCTATTTCAACTGAGCGTATCAGACGCTACAACAAATTAGTTATCTCGCTAGATAGAAGACAGAATTGGATTATATCATTCAAAAGATAGATGAATGAACCAGACGAATCACTCAATAATGAAGGAGGAATTAAACATTTATGGTTTTATCCAGCCTTTTTGAGGCGTACCCAGCCTTTTTGAGGCAAATTTTTGACGTTAATGAGGTATTCTTATGGCTACCGAACCAAACCAGCAACAGATATACCGAGACAAAGTGCAAGCTGAGTTAAACAAGCTAAATGCTCAGGTTGATGAAATGAAAGCCAAGGCAGCCCAAGCCCAGGCTGATACTAAGATTCAGTACACTAGCCTGCTTGAGGAACTGCAAACAAGACAGGTTGCGGTGCAAAAGAAACTGGAAGAACTCCAGACGGCTAGTCAAGATGCTTGGGAAGATATCAAAATTGGTGTAGAAGCCGCTTGGCTGGATTTACAGCAATCCTTCCAGAACGCGGTTGCCAAATTTGACCAAAAGTAGTGATTGGAGATTAGGGAACCCTTAACCTTGCTCAGGGAAAATGATTTGTAGGGGCGGGTTGAGGAACTTTCTTTTAGTTGTGGATAATAAAGTTTGTTCAAAACCCGCCCTGAGCGATGTGTAGGGGCGGATTTGGCTATTATAGTTTATTCTCACCCTAATGTTACTCAACCCGCTCTCATCTTCCAGACGTGCCATGGCACGTCTATATTTCCCCAGCACCCCTGCACCTCCGCCCATCTCAAGCTCCCATTCCCGAATACTGCTTCAATCCCTTGCGCCACAACCAGCGATTGACGCCAAAGAATAACAATCCCCAACCCACCATAACCAAAATTCCTTTGACAAAATTAACAGGTAGCCCAACTAACAACGCGGCAGGAAAATGAGCCAAGTAAGGGAAAGGTGTCCACTCGGCAACGGCTCGGACTGTAGGGGGAAAAACTTCCAACGGTGCCATCATTCCTGACAGAAACAAATAGAATAAATACCAAAATTGTTCCAGTGAACTGGCTCGCTCTGTCCAAAATGCAAATAGGGCAAAGGTATATTGGATTAAAAATCGTAGGGCAAATGCCATTGCCGTGATGAATATAAATAATAGTATATCACCCAAACCAGGCAACCAAAAGGCTGGGGGATAGAGGAGAAAGAACAAACCTAAAAGTATAACCGATAAAGGTAGGCGAACAAAGCGTTCAGATAGATGACCTGCAACATGATGCCATACAGGATCAATGGGTTGCAGGAGTTTAGGAGATAGTCTGCCTTCTACCACTTCCCGTTCAAAATCAAAAATCATCCACACCACAGTAAACTGGCGAACGATAAAAACGGATAGGAAGTAACGCATAAATTCTTCAGGAGTTAGCTCAAACTCCCCGGCTTGAGCTGCCTGCATCCAAACCCCCATAAGAATCAGCGGCAAGCTATTGGAAAGTATCCAAAAAAAAAGCTCTGCCCTGTATTCTAACATGTGAGCATAGTAAACAGACAGAAATATCTTACTGGTATAAATTAATCGCTTCATAGTAATTAGACGCTGCTGAATCAGTATTGTGGTGGGGCAGATGGGGAAGGTAAATAATTAATGACTAGAAAAAAGTTTTCTATGTAGGGGCGGGTTTCACTACTATCGTTTTTTGCCCACCCTAATGTCACTAAACCCGCCCTGTCCAAATGATTAATTTCTGGACAAATGACCAATGACCAATGACCAATGACAAATGACCAATGACCAATGACCAAAAATCACGAAACAACTCCGGCTCGGAAAACCCGACCGATGACTTCTTCGATGGGGGGGTCACTAACCGTTAAATCTATCACCTCTAAATCCGCTAAAATTCGAGCCACGGTACTTGTCAGCTTGTCACGCTGCACGAGGAAACGTACTGCTAACCCATCTACCGCTTCTATTTCTGCATAACCTGATAATTCCTCTTTTGACAAGGGTTGAGCCAGTTCTACTTTCACCTCCCGATAGGGCGCAAAGCGATTGAGGAGTCCCTCCAAGCTGCCATCATAAATCATCTGCCCTTCATAAATTAGCAGCACTCGCTGACACAGCGCCGTAATATCTGCCATGTAGTGACTGGTCAATAAAACGGTGGCTCCCGTGCGCTGGTTGTACTCGCGTAAGAAATTCCGCACCGCTAATTGTGCATTAACATCCAATCCCAACGTGGGTTCATCTAAAAATAAGACTTGGGGTTGATGCAAAAGCGCCGCCAGCAATTCAGCTTTCATGCGTTCTCCGAGGGAGAGTTTCCGCACGGGTTGCGTGAGTTTGGCTTCTAAGGATAACATTTCTGCCAGTTCCCCGACGCGACGTTGAAATTGGTTGTGAGAAATTCCATAAACGGCGGCGTTGATTCTCAGGGAATCCCAGGCGGGTAAGTCCCAAAGCAGTTGTTGCTTTTGACCCATGACTAGGGTAATCTGCTGCAAAAAGCTCGATTCCCGCTGAAATGGCTGATGACCCGCCACCTTAACCTCACCCCCGGAAGGGTGAACAAGTCCGGTGAGCATTTTCAACGTCGTGGTTTTACCGGCACCATTGGGACCGAGAAATCCCACCACTTCCCCCATGCCAATTTCAAAGGAAACATTTTGTACAGCAACGACAGAGCGGTACTTTCGGCGCAAAAAGTGGGTGAGAGTACCCTTAATACCGGGTTGTTTGACCGCTACGGGATAGACTTTGCTCAGATTTCGAGCCACAACAATAGACATAATAATCTAGTCTACTTGACTCTCAGTGGAGAGCGATCGCGCATTTTGTAAATAACCCGCTTTAATACAGTCCGCCACAATTTGCTCAACCAATCCCCAAAGCTGAGGTGTACCCTCTTGCACAGGTTCCATACGTTGCATCACTTGAGGTTCAGTAATATCATGAAGCTGCCAAGTTCCACCGTGATTCTGTTGATTTAGCAGCAGGGGTTGTAAACGGTCTAGAGCGACGGCAAATCGGGCAGTCGGCGTGGTGACGGCTTCAAATTCATCCCAGATTTCCCGTAACGATTGCCCTTGGTCTTCGGGTAACATGCCAAAAATCCGGGTAGCGGCTTTTTCTTCCCGAACCGCTTTATCCTGATTTCCCTGTACGTCATAGCAGAACGTATCTCCTGCATCAATTTCAACTAAATCATGCAGCAACACCATCGTTATCGCTCGTCCCAGGTCAACCTGAGGAGGTGCATACTCAGCCAGAATAATTGCCATCAATGCCAAATGCCAAGAATGTTCGGCGCTGTTTTCCTGACGAGAATCATCAGTTAATCGGGTTTGGCGAAGAATTCCCTTGAGTTTGTCAATTTCAACAATGAATTGAATTTGTTGGTTAAGTCGGCAATTCATTTGTTATTTGTCATTCATCATTTGTCATTCGTCCTTCGTCCTTCGTCCTTCGTCCTTCGTTATTTGTCCAGAAATTCATCATTTAGACAGGGCGGGTTTAGTGACATTAGGGTGGGCAAAAAACGATAGTAGTGAAACCCGCCCCTACACATACAACTCTTTTCTAGTCATTGATCATTCACCTCCCCCATCTCCCTCACCTCCCCCATCTCCCTCATCTTCCCCAGCTCCCCCAGCTCCCTCTGCTCCCCCTACTTCTGATAACTGATAACTGCTCACTGATAACGGATAACTCCCCCAGCATTATTCCTCCGATTCTGGGTGTCGAATCAACCAATCCTCACCCACACGAATGGTTAAATCGGATTCAATATCTCCTGTGGAAGAGGCTTCGACGTGACCGAGTTGCAAAACCCTTTTCAAGGTGGTTGCTGCTTTCAAATCGCCTTGTTGCACAATAATCTGAGTTTCGCGTACCTGATCGGGCCAATCCCGTATGATGTAGACATTATAGAAGTCGTTTTTCGCCAAATATCGAGCAACTTCGTGAGCTAATTTCGGGTCATCTGTGGCATTTTGAATCGCAATTCGCAACCGTTGGGGAGAACGCCGAATCTCCGATGAACTCCAGTCAAGGGTTTGCTGAAAGTATTGTTGCATAACGCGATCGCGTCCGGCAGAATCCATAATCCAATAGCTGGCAACATATTCCTCTGGATCACTGAAGCGACCGGGCAAAAGTACCATCTGAAAATTATCTTTGTCTAAATCTAAGCCAAAGCCCACCAGCGCCAGCATTTCTTCTAAACTGAGATTGGTATCAATATATTGCTGCATCACCCGAATGATTTGGGGTAAACGCGGTAGCACCTTGGGACTGAGCAACCGTTGACGCAGCGCCTTGAGTAGCGTTTGTTGGCGCTGAACTCGACCAATGTCGCCGTAGCCGTCTTTACGAAATCGAGCAAACTGTTCGGCTTGGTCTCCATTTAAGATTTGCCATCCCGGTTCTAAATCAATGTACAAATCCTGGGTGACATCCTCATACTGCATCGGATAGGGAACAAATACCTCAACTCCCCCCACCAGGTCTACCAGTTCCCGAAATGCATCCGTAGTCACCCGCACATAGCGATCAACGGGTGCATCATTCAGAGTACGGCTCACCACCCGTGCGGCTAACGCTGCACCCCCTTCCACATTGGCATCATTGATTTTGGCAAGTCCTACCTCCGGAAGTTCCACTTGGGTATCCCGAGGAATGGAAAGCATCGTCACAGACTCTTCTGTCGGGTCGAGGCGTAACAGCAGCATAGTATCGCTGCGACCACTGAAAACGTCGGAGGAGTTTTTGTCATTATCGGAAACGCGGTCAATTCCCATGACCAGGATGTTGACGGGTCGGGCTAAATCATAGCGAAACGCTTGTCGCCAGGAATTTTCTTTCGCGCCAGGGACAAAATTTTGCGGCACGATTAAGGGGGACAGAGGGGTAATTAGGGCAACCGTTGCGCCCAAGGTAGCAGATACTGTAGCGGTTAAGATAAACGCCGCACTCCACAGAAACCAGCGCATATAGCGACCACCACTGGATTGATTTGAATGATCATCGGAATGGGACTCTCCGTCATCACCCTCTGGCGGTGGGGGAGGCGGGGAACCCCCATTATCATTTTCAGCGACATCAGAGTCGCCCTGCGATCGCGGATAACTTTCTGGATGGGAGACTTGAAAACTCCAGCTAGTTTGGGAACTGTTCGACACGTTGTTTTACCCTCACCACACACAAACTGTTCTGGATTCTTTGACGTTCACCGAATCTATTGCTGGATTATAACGTTACCCAGCCCACTCCCCCTGCTTCCCCTGCTTCCCCTGCTCCCCCTGCTCCCCCTGCTTCCCCAGCTCCCCCAGCTCCCTCCGCCCCTCCGCTCTCCCAGGCTAGGATGTAGCAGACAATCAGAATAGCACGGACAATGAGTCAATTAATACCTGTAATTTTAGCTGGCGGCAAAGGTGAACGGTTTTGGCCCCTTAGCCGCAAACACCGACCTAAGCAGTTCTTAAGTTTAGATGGTAGTGGAAAGAGTTTATTACAGACCACGGCTGACCGTCTCAGTCAATTGGCGGGAGGTTCAGCCAATGTCTGGGTGATCACATCGGCTCAATTAGCCGACGGGGTGAAACAACAGTTACCCCAACTTAATAACGAGCATATATTAGCCGAACCCGAAGGGCGGGATACTGCACCTGCTGTGGCGTGGGCAACCTTAGAAATTGCGCGTCACTATGGAGAAGATGCGGTGGTTGGCTTTTTTCCAGCAGACCATTGGATTGCAGACCAGCAGGCGTTTCAGCAGACCATTGAGGCGGCGACTCAGTTAGCGGCGACTGAAGCGGCGATTGTCACCTTAGGAATTGCCCCGGACTACCCCTCTACAGGTTACGGTTATATCGAACAAGGAGAACCCGCCGGAACATTTAATAATTTACCAATTTATCGGGTGGCTCGATTTACAGAAAAGCCAGACCGAGAAACAGCCGAGAAATTTCTGGCGACGGGGGAATTTAGCTGGAATGGTGGGATGTTTATTTTCCGGGCTGGCGTCGTTTTAGCGGAACTAAACACGTATGCGGCTGATATTATCAATCCGTTACAACAACAGGGGATTGATGCTTATTCTAAACTACCTAAAATCAGTATTGATTATGCCTTAATGGAGAAAACCCAACTGGCTTATGTTCTCCCGACTGCGTTTGATTGGGATGACTTGGGAGATTGGAATGCCTTAGAACGCTTGCACAAGGGAGAGGCGGCGAATGTGGAACTGGCAACTCATGTAGGGAAAGATACCCAAGGGGCGATTCTTTATACCAGTGATCAGGATGAGGTGATTGTGACGATTGGCTTAGAAGATGTGGTGGTTGTGCGAGATGGTGGGGTGACGTTAATTGTGAAAAAAGACCGCACCCAAGAAATTAAGCAGGTACTGAAAACCCTACAAGCGGATTCGAGATTTAGTCAGTTCCTTTAATTGTAATTTGTCCTGGATTATTGTCCGGATGAAGTACAGCCTTAAGCAAGATCCCCGACTTCTTGGAGAAGTCGGGGATCTGTCTGTGTACCTCAGGGAAATAGGGCGCACGTCGGTGCGCCCATAGGAGTGTTTGGCTAAGATTAGCCGATGTTAACTTTGACTACTTTGGTTTTTTCGGCTTCTGCTTTGGGCAGAGTTAGCATCAAGATGCCATCTTTGTAATCGGCTTCCACTTTATCGTTCTGAATTCGAGCGGGTAAGGGAATTACCCGTTGGAATTTGCCATAGCGGAATTCACTTCGCGTAACACCTTTTTGGTCAGTCTTGGTTTCAGCTTGGCGTTGACCACTAATGGAGACGGCTTCTGCAGTAACTTGTACGTCCAGATTTTTGGCGTCTATGCCTGGAACTTCGAGTTTGAGGTAAACCGCATCCCCATTTTCGTGCATTTCGGCGGGAGGAACAAAGTTTCCTGCCCATTCAGAACGGCTTGTCGGTGTGAGGCTGTCAAACAGACGGTTCATTTCAGTTTGTAAGGAATCAATTTCCCGGAACGGTTCCCAACGAATCAGTGCCATAATGTATAACCCTCTAAAAACGAAGTGAGTATTTCAGGGGTTTTTTAGAACCACCTCTTTCTATGTTTTTAGAATACAAAAACCCAAAAGGTAGAGGGATTCGGTTCAATACCCTATTGGAGTAGTATTCACCGCACCTAAGGGGGGCATTCACTGAGTTTTGGCAGAAGGGTCAAGGTTGGAGTTATGAGAACCCTGTTCCCTGTTTCTGGGGCGCTTGGGGATTCTTCCCGGCTTCGGCGAGTATCTTCACCTGTTCTAAGGCTTGGGCTTTGTCTTGGGGGGATAAGTTATCCTCCGCCTCAATAATACGCTGCAGTTGTCTCAGGAGTTCTTTGGTTCCTGTAAGCTGCGTCTGTGTGGCTGTGGGGAGTTGGTTAATCGCATTGGTGGTGTCAGTGGCGATCGCATCCAGATTGATGGAGTCTGAATTGCCACTCTCTGCACCCTTTTCCGGGTTTGTCTGATTGGGCGTTTGGGAATTCTTCAGCATTATTCTCTCCTTGAGTTGGGTTTAGGTTTAGGTTACCGAAGGCGTGATCCTGGCACATCTCCCTATGGTTCAATCGACTCCACCCACGAATTCAGTTCTTTTCAAGGGACAAAGCTGTCGATACTCGAAATTTGACTAATAACTTAGAGAAAATTAATATATCAAAAGTTATTCTGCCAAAATTATCAAGATTTTTTAACAATGTCCGGAATTTTTCCTGGCTGCTATGAAGTCTCCAAAAATTCAAGCCTTATAGTATATTTTTAGATATCAGATGACTAGCATTCACCCCCCAAGTAATCATTCTCTTCCTCCGCGTTTTACCAAGAAGCTGCTGTCTTTGTTCCAGTCTCGTTTCCGAAAACTGGACATTCAAGAGCGTGGCAGTATGTTATTTTTCTCTTACTCCCACAAGGACAAAGTATTCGTTCAAAAGCTCTACGTCGCTTTGTCTCCGAATTATGAAATCTGGGTAGATTGGGAAGATATTCCACCAGCGGTTGAGTGGTGGGAGGAAATTAAGCGAGGGATTGAAGATTCGGATTATTTTCTATTTATGCTAACTCCAAACTCAGCGATATCTAAGGTTTGTGGTCAAGAGTTAGAGTATGCTTTAAGTCAAGGTAAACGGATTTTTCCGATTGTGATTGAGCAACCTGATCCAGTTCCTCTATCACTGCGATCTATCAACTGGATGTTTTTTACTCCAGAAGAGGATTTTGGCGTTTGCTTAACCAAATTATTGAATGCTCTCAATATTAATCCAGAAGACGCCAGATTACATACTAAATTCTACGGACTCTGGCGGGATTGGGTTTTTCATGATCGGGATCGCAGTTATTTGCTACGTGGTAAACAACTCTGGGAAGCAACAGCTTGGTTGGTTGCATCGGACAACAATACACCATTGCCACTTCAAGAACACCGAGAATATATTTGGGCGAGTCAGTTGGCACAGTTTGTACGAATTAAACGAATTGCTACAGGTATAATTGTTAGTGCGATTCTGGGTGTCTTAATTACTCTGCATTTTCTTACCCCTAGCTTTTGTGAAAATGGAAGTTTCCCTTTTTAGATCCCCCTTCCGTCCCCCTACCCCCCTCATCTGACAGGTGTAGGTTTTTTATTTAAGGGTGGAGACAAGACAAGGGGACAAGGAAGGAAAGAAGACAAGGGGGAAAAACCGTACAGAATTCGGTTCGGTCAAACTAACTTCTAAAAGCCGAAACGCCCTATTTTTCGTTAA
>NZ_JAVJNP010000169.1:0-34915 GCF_040217205.1 Coleofasciculus sp. A1-SPW-01
GACCGTGACCATAACGCAGCTATCAATATAAAAAATAGAGCGGAGGGGCATCCCGTTCTTAAAGCTCAACGCCTCCTACGCAATAGCCGGATTGGTTGAGAAGCCTACACTATACCTGTACTCAGGTTAGTGTAGGAGTATATCACAATAGCCTTTCTGGAGAAATTAAGACTAAATGGAAATCTCTTGCTTACAGCTTAAGCGATCGCACTCAGCTTAGGGTATTATTTGGCGATATCTCAGCTATAAACCAACCAAATCAGCATCAACGCCCCTATTATCAGATCCTGTGAGATAGCCTACGTCAATAGCTCCAGAATGGCTGGGGTTGGGCAACTCTTGAGGTGTGGCTTCGTTCTCAGCTTGAGTTTTCTGGTGACTGGGTAAACCACTTTGTAGTTCGAGAGCGATCGCGATCCACTCGGATAGAGAAACACCAACACTGTCAGCTTGTCGCTTCAAGGCTGCATATACTTCATCACTCAGTTCTAGCTTGACAACTTGGCTCACGGCTATGTCCCTCAACGATTGCTATGTAACCCTAGAGTAACATTTCCTAAAACTTCAAGGCTTTGATTGATACCCTGCTTTTGCTATCAGAAATTTTTCCTAAAAGGCTTTTAAATTTAGTGGTGGTTGCAAGGTGGCAATTTAGGTAACTTACCCTGTGGGGTTTCGGCGAGTCAACCCAACCTACAGCAGTGGTTCAGCCGTGCGCGATCACGCTATGGCAATTTGGGAGCGCACTTATAGTCGCTTCTGCCATTTTTCCAAGGCAATTTCCACAAAAAAATCCAAGCACTTATCATTGCTTTCACGAGGATTAGGCAGGTTTTTCTGCTCACAGTATTGTTGGATTGATTTATCCAACTTATTATGATCGATATCTTTATTTAATTCTTTGCTTAACAAAAACCTAATATACTGATTTATCTCCCATGTATTCTTTATCTTCTGTCTTTGCCCTGTCATGTATCTGAGTGTTCTGTAAATGTAGGAGTGACCCTCTTGCCAATTTACTCCATTGAAAAGAAATAAACCTTCAGGTAAAATAACTTTACCAAGTCGATCTTGGGGATTTAGGCTAATTAATGAAATAGGTAGCCATAAAGCAAAAACTGGAACATAATTAATTAAATTATTGCCTCGCTTGTCTTGCTGGCTTTTAAACTCAGCACAAGATTTTGCTTTTCCTTTACCAAAAATAAAATGTCCACTATTGACCTGAATTTCTTGAATTCGCTCATCAAAATTTAATAGTTTTTCCCTAATCCTTAAAAGAATATCGGTATTATAGTTTGAGCATCTCGATAAAGCCGTCTTTAGAGACCTTGGAACTGGGTAAATTTCTCTAGCTTTATGGGGATTCGCATCTAAACAATAAGGTATATCAAATTCATACTTATTATTAGTTTTTAGTTGTTGTATTTTGAATCTAGGTTGTGATTCCCAAAGGATTGAAAATTCAAATAAATTAAAGTCTAAACGGTGATATTTACAATCCACCCAATTATCTGCATGAAAATTTGGAGATATAACGACCAAACGAATTGGTAATTTGTAATTTACTTTATCGTGATAAGGCTTTTGTTTTAAAAGAGCGTCGTAATAACGAGTTAACTGCTGAATAACATATCTATCTTCACTGTTTTTAAGCTCTATAATTACGAGTTGATCCTTATTGACAATAGCTAAAATATCAGAGTAGTTTCCATTAACATGATGCTGTCTTTTCAAGGGTTTCCATCCAAGCATTTTTTCAAGATTATCCCAAACGAAATCTTCCAGAACTGCTTCGTTAGCAAATTCCCATCCGTTAGCAGTTTTATTGATCTGATACCGTTGGTTCATAGGATCAAACCTTTACTCAAGCTTGAAACTGCGACAACAACCAAGCGCTCACTTTACCATGATTCATTTGCCGACTACGCCGAAATGCTTCTTCCAATAGAGCAATCTCTAAACCAGGAAACACCTGAGATTGGTAAATTCGCCGACTTCCGCCATTTTGAATCTCAAAGGCGATAACCTGAACATTTTTTACATCAATAATCCAATACTCCCGAACTCCCAAGGATTCGTAGAGGAGACGTTTCTCTCCTTTGTCATCGGCTAGGGAAGAGTAAGCAACTTCAATGACTAAATCAGGGGGTGGGTAGGTATCGAGATTAATAATCGTCGCTTCCCAAGGGACTATTTCCGCGTTGTCACCGACATAAAACGAAACATCCGGTTGGGCTTCCTCACAGCCTGTCTTACGATACGTGCAATTATCATGACCATCAAAGTTAATGTCTCGAATACTGGCAAAGAGGGCAATCGCAGCAATAACAATGAAATGGTCGCGGGAATGGGGGTTACCAAGTGGAGACATCTCTAGCCTCATGCATCCGTTATAATAGTAGCCTTTCGCTTTTTCGTAGGCTGGATCACTGATTGCCTGAAGGTATTCGTCCCAAGTCGCATTGACCCAGGTATCGGTTGGTAGTTTGGCTTGCAGTTGACTCATGACAACCTTGCTATGGCTCGCGATCGCTAATATTGTAACTTAGCACGCAAAAGATGAGGATGGTGGGCAATGCCCACCCTACGATCAAGGGTTTCGGCGATCCCAAAATGCTTGTTGAGCGTGTCATTGAACTTAATACCAGAACCCCGACTTCTTGAAGAAATCGGGGTTCTCATCTAATTCACGTTAGTGTGACAATCCAGTATTACTTGCCTCCAGCCATTGCTTTTCGATAGTCTTTAAACGACTGATAGCACTCCTGTTGACTATACAGGTGACATTGATCGGTAATCTGTTTCATCAACGACCAAGAAAAACGGCATTCACGCAATTCATCTCCCCAATTTTCTTTGAGAATCCGATGCGCTAACCGCAAATTATAGGACGGAATCGCACTGGAAATGTGATGGGGAATGTGAACATTAATATCGTGGCAGAGAAACTCTATCCAACGGGGATAATCACAGTGAACCGAACCAAATAGTTGAGCCTCAGCTTCATTCCACTCTGGTTCTGGGGTAAAGGGAATATCGGGTGCTGTGTGGTGAACAATGGTAAAGGTACTCATCCAGAAATGGTAAACAACCCAGGGAAGTAGCCAGAATTTGATCACTCCCCACACACCTACTGTGGCAAAGAGTAAAGGAAATGCAACAGCAGCAAAACCGATAACCAACAACGCGGAAAACTTGACTTGAGAACGCTGTTTCCCCTGGAAATTCCCCCAGTTAAAATGCAGTAAAGCCCAGTGGAACATCGAACCAATCCACCACAATCGACCTCGGGTTAGTTGGTAAAACAACTTAACTACAATCGGGTGGCTGGCATAATACTCTATAGTAAAAGGCTGCCATGCATTATCTTCGCCAAGCTTATTCGTGTGGGTATGATGGTGGTTATGGAGAATACGCCAGCTATGAAAGGGATAAAGTAAAGGTAAAAATGCCAGGTGTCCCACCAAATTATTCACCCAACGGCGATTGGCAAAGGAACGATGACCACAATCATGACCGATCACAAAAAAGCCAGTCAATGCTGTACCAGTGAAAATCCATAATAGCGGTAAACAAAACCAGGGCGCGATCGCTAAACCCCCATAGCCTAACCCCACCATTACAATACTCACCAGAACCACTGTCCAGGCTTTGCGACGGTTTTTCACAAACACTTCACGCGGTAACGTTCGCAAAATGTCTCTTAACCGTAAGGTCGTTGTAACCCTTGTCAAGGAGTAAGCGGGACTTTGTTCTTTGATTGTCGATATAGTCATGAAAGAATTTAATACATGAGATGTTGATGAATTGCGAATAGTCAGGCAAAAAAAATCCTGCCCAGCCGTCTATTACTGGCAGATAGAAGGGTATCTCCTTGTGCTTATCCGTCAGAGTTGACAAAACTTAGCACCCCAAGAATGAGTTCTGGGGTGCAAAAACAGCATGAATCAAACCAAACACTACTGTTCCCCTTAATTATTGGCGTCGGATTGCGCCGCAGCCAACCGTTGTTTTTGGAGGATTTGGAGCTGCTGCAATAGTGAATCTACTTCTGCTTGCAAATGTAGATACTTGACTTGCTGATCAGCCTGGTAAATCGACTTCATTAATTTTATCAGGCGTTGGTCACTCGTGTTGCTTACCATCCCGCGATCGCTCTCGGTTGCAGCTTCCCGATTCGGGTTGGGTGGACAGACTACACTAGATGAACGATTTAGCATTCGTTAAATAGTTATTTTTACTTACTCACACCACAGGCTATTGTATCTTGAACATCAAGTTTTGTTGCATCATATAGGGCAATTTTATGACTGGCTGAGTCATTCATTATGAAAGCCAACAAGCTTGATAAGCTGGAACCCCCATCTGTCAAGTGTTTTCCTCTGGGTAGGCAAATAACGTTAGCCCGCATGGGAAGTCGGCTCTGACCACGGTGACACAGCCTTTCAGTATAAACCAGGAATCAGTTTTTTGACTCGCTGTTGATAGTCGGTGTATTCCGGATACTTCTGAGTTAACCAGGTTTCTTCCCGTCTAGCTTTGATATCCAAGAAAATCAAGAGGATCACCGTCGCTATGAGGTGGGAAAGACTTAGCTGAAAGATTGCCCAACCCAAACCAGCAAACACTAAACTGCTGTAGAGGGGATGGCGCACCAGACTGTAAACACCCGATCGCACCAGTTGTCCGTCATCTTTGGGATAGGGTAGAGGAATGAGATTCTCTCCTAAATCCTGTAGTCCTTTGAGAATAAAGACTAATGCCGTTACCTCTAATCCGATGAGGAAACCCCAGCGCAGATAAAACAGAAGCGGAGTGTTAATCACCCAACTACTGGGGCGGTAAACGGGTAGCAACAGGAAACCAATAATTAGGATAGCCTGTAGCAACACCAGGTACTCGCCACGTTTACCCTGCCGCCATTCCCGCGTAAATCCCCAATCTCGTAAACGTTGCATCATTGGTGATAACTCCTAGTTAAACTCCGTGTTGATTGTCTTGACGCTGGGCGATGACGGCGTAGAAGGGATCACCCCCGCCAACCCCTAGCATCTGGAACAAACTGGGAACTGGCGAAGAAGGGGCCATCACTTCGGGAGTAGCAAATCCGGGTACAGATTGAAAATAACCCTTGACAAGTTGCACACGACTGGCTTCAGTTCCGTCTCGCCATGCCGCGATCGCTTTTTGGAAGAACATGCGGTTAGAAAAGCTGATAATGGCGATACCCCCAGGTTTGAGGATGCGGTAAATCTCCTGAAACACCGCATCAGGGTATTGGAGGTACTGAATCGAGACACAGTTGAGAACCGCATCAAACTCTTGATCGGGCAACGGTAACTGAGGATTTTTATTCAGATCCTGGACAAAATAATGGTTTAATTGGGGATTGCGTGCTAGTTCCTGTTCATTCATCCCATGTCCCTCAACATGGGCGAATTCCATGTCATCGGGCAAGTGGGAAACATGACTACTCATCATATCCAGGATGTGAGTATGGGGTTTCAGGCGTTCTCTATAGAGTTGAGTGAGTTGATCCAGAAACCCCGCATCAACATGGGTGACAAAGCGAGGGAAAGAGTAAAACAGGGTATCGTCGGTATCGTCTAGTTTCGTCCGTTGGTTGGATTGCAGCAGCATAGTCTTGATTCGGAAAATAAGATGCTATCTTTTAGTTTAAGAAAAATTACGGAATGTTAAGGATACGTTGATTGTTGATGGTTCATCGTTCATTGTTGATTGCTATAAACCATGAACCATGCACCATGCACCATGCACCCCTAAAAAACGGCTTGCAAACCAGCCGTCAACCGCCAATCCGTTTCAAGCTGCGGGCCATCCAGAGAACGATAAAGAGGTAATTCAAACTCAATCGCTAACCGACTTCCCTGAAGATTACCACTGGGAGCATAGAGATTAACACCAAAGCCTAAATTTAACTGAGTGCCACCTCGTCTATCTGGATCAGCAGTGGGAATCATCATCGGATTCAGACGAGAGTCAGATCCATCAAGATTTCCCCACGTCTGACCATTGAGACGAATTGAGGTACTCAGCCAATCTGTCCACTTATAAGCCGTCCAACCCGTGAGCATCAGTTGATTACCGAGTCGATAATCATTACTATTTTCACCCAAGCGCAGCGTCGCGATCGCTTGGCTGCCCCAAGACCAATTGTTACTCTGACCTAAGTAAGTAATACCAGGTAGTAAGTCAAAAGTGCCAGAACCGATCTGCATGGGATAGGGTAAAATCTGGTCATCACCTGCTGGGGTATTGTCTCGCTCCTCAATTGAGCCTGTGGGGAAACTCATGCCGATATTCAAGTGCAAGCGCTGTTGGCTTTGATCTAGGACTTTGTAAAGTGCTGTGAGTTTGATATCACCGAAGCCTTCTGAATTGGTAGTAAAGCGCACGCCGCGACGAGTAACATGATCCATTTCTTTGAAAACATAAGGTATCATCGCCATCAACGTCAGGTCATCGCTGGGTGCATACATCACCCCTAGTGCGTGCATTTGCATGGTCATGCGTACCGGAGTCACTGGAAACTGTTGCAAAACCTCGGCATCGCTGAGGTTATCTGTACCCTCCCGATTACCGTCCATATCCATAAACCGATAGCGGTAGGAGAACATCCATTCTCCGGCACTGTGGGTATGATCACCCATTACGCCAATAGGAGCATGTCCATCGGGTCGTCCTGAAGTCCATCGAAAGGGTTCTATTTGATTATTGCTATCAGCAAGTTGGATGTTTTGATCGTCTAAATTAAAGATTGGCAGCGGAGTTAGAACTTCAGGAGTGGATTGTCCGGTTGATATCTCATCGAAGGAAATGGGATGGCTCAAAGCCGTTGAAGTTTTTTCCAGCAAGTCTAGAACACCAAGAGGGTTAACCTGAGCCTCTCGCTCATGTTGGGGAGTCAATGAACGTTTGTCCCATCGATCATAATTTGCCTGTTGTCGATCTATAATCGGATCAATTTCCCTAGAGAAATCTACATTCGCTGGTTTGGTTTCCGATTGAATTTCCCACGTTTGTGAGATTGTATCGGGAATGGGTAAGAAGGGTTTTTGGTTTATCCTTGGCAAGGGTTGTGCATTCACGCTTATCGGACACATCCAGATAATTCCCATTATGACCCAACTGAATCGACGGTGATCTCTTTTCACTGAATCAACCTCTCGTTAACGCAACGTATGTAAACAGTGTCTGTTATTTTGGTTGGGGTTACAGTTTAAGTCAAAAGACAGGTTGTCAAACTTGATGGTGAAGGGTAAAAGACGTGATTGCTGAGGGAGCATAGACCCTAAAAGCCGATAATGTTTAACTAGGTTACGTTATGTGAATTTACTTTAAACCCTCGCCCAGCACATAATGATAAATGATGAGCCTCACCGTTTACATTTATTGTGCAGAGCCACTTAATGTAAGTTTGACAGACATTAAGAACGGTAACGTATACTTGATCAACCTTTGGACATAATGATTTTGCTATGACTGGTCTCTGTCAAAAATTACAATTGCTGCTTCTAGTGCGGTACTGAGTTTACTGACAATAGCGGCTGTTTCTGCCCAGGCTATTACCTTTGAACTCGACTGGACTGGACAAGAGGGATATTCGGCTCAAGGGTCTTTCAGTTACGATGAAACGTAAGAGTATAACTCGGCATTAACCATCTTTGGTTTAGCCGCATTGCTGATGAAGAAAGTGCCAACGCTGACGCAGATGGGGATTGCTGTGGCATTATTTGACACACCCCTAGCAGGTGAACGCAGTTTCACGCGGACGTTTTCCGGGGTGGCGCATGTTGAAATTAAACCGCTTCTGGATCGGGGTATTTCCTTTGATACTCAACTGATGCTGCGGATGTTTAGTGTCAAGACTCTCATCGTCGGATTCGCTTTTTAGTCGGGAAGCGCGATCGCATGGTGAATGTCGCCGATGCTAAGGCTTGTGCCAAACGGTTTCCGAATAGTGATTGTTATGTTGTTCCGGGTATGGGTCATGGGACAAACGATTTCGGTTCTACATTTACCGATCATGTTCGCTATTTTCTCGTGACTCAGTTAGCAGATTGGCGAGGTTAATTGGTAATATTATGTTCTGTGGAATACCCTTTTATCTTAAGCCCTCCTGAAAAGGAAATCGCGGGTCAACCAACAAATTTCGCTTGACAAAATGAAGAAAAACTAGGGGTGTGGAAACCCGCGCAGGCGGGTTTCGTTTGTGTAGCTGCGGTTTTAACCGCCCAGTTATAGCAGTAGACACATCGATTAGGACTTTCGGCACCATTGTAGAGACGCGCCATGGCGCGTCTCTACATAAATGATGTGTCCTAACCGCTATGGCGGTTGCTATAACTTACAGTAGACTCAATCTCAGTCAATTGCCGCTGAAGTGCCCCTGTAGTTAACAAAGACTCCGCCTTACTTAATCCATCTTCTAACGCAGGGCAAACCCCACAACGCCAAAGATAAAACCCACCATTCCAAATCACGGATTTTTGCAATTCTGAAGATTTTCCGGCTAAAACATCCTTAATTTGTGCCAATAATTGTTCCTTGGACTCTAAAGGAACTTCCTTCCCTTCAAAACCATAATCCCTAGGGTGAAGTTTCAGGCGTTGATAGGGTTCGCTATCTCCAGGTTTATGTGTCGAAATAATCGCCGTCCGTTCACGGGGCAAATCACAACTTCCCTCTAACCCCTTGACTAATGTGTAATTGTTGACGCCTCGTAACGCTAATGTTCCCTGCATAAATTCTTCCGTTGGGGGATGGACAAACCCAGCCACTAAATGCACGTTTCCAGCATAGGGAAGCCAAATTAATTCAATCGTGGCAAAGGGGGGACGCTTGCCAATCTGATCTCGATAATTCACTAAACTTTGAGTCGCCGGAAAATGGTTAGGGGTGTAGATAAACCCAAAGCGAGTTGTTTCTAAACTCTGATGCACTTGGGTAAGACTCAATCGGGTAAAATCGATGCCCAATCCTTGCCAAATTTCTACTAGGGGAATGCCATATTTTGTTGCCATACAGTCGCCGCCATGTTGGATTACCGGAACCCCTGAAGCCGCAAGCATCAGCGCCGTTAATAGAGTCACTGGGGCGGTTCGCGATCGCCCGTCGTAGGGTGTTCCCATTACCGTGACTATCGGATCACCCGATAAGCGGGGTACTGTGCAACCTAATTGATCATACGCATCCAACATTCCCGCAAGTTCCTCACTCGTGGGGCGCTTAATCCGATGGGCGATTAAAAACGCCCCAATTTGAGCCGGAGTCGCGTCTTCATTCAAGATCATTTCTGTGGCGTTGGCGGCTTCTTCACGAGTTAAATCTTTGTGAGTATGGCTACCGCTACCCACTTTCTTTAACAGTTCTCTGAAAATAATACTCATAATGGGGGATGAAAAATAGGACGATTGGACTATGGCGATAACGGTTTAGGACGATAGCAGATTGACAGAGAACCGTTCGTGATTCCTGAACAAAGATGCAACGACTTCGGCATTGAGTGAACGCTGTGAGGATTAGTTAACAAATCTACAATTAATTTTTATGTATTATTTGATACAGATTTTAATTTTAGTATATTCTGATACAAGAAGAGAATCGAGAATCAGACGGCACAGATATGCAAAATCCACAACCGCAACCCCCTCCAGCCAACCTCTCGGCTAGTGCAATTTTTCGCTATCTGCAACCGGGAATGTGGCTGAGACTAGAGGAACTCCCCAATCCATTTGCCCACTATGAGGCGTTGATACTCTCCCAAGTCTCGGATCATGAATGGCTGACTTGGATTCCGGAACATGGAGAATATCTGTTAGTGCTGTAGCCACTTTCAGCGAAAGGATCGCCTCCTCTAGCTAAGTTGTTCAGCCAATATCACCTCCATACAATGCTAAAACGTATAGAAAATTTGGAGTTTTGGTAATGATCAAGACTAAGCTTTCCCCCTGCGAGAGTTTACTCTATCACTGGATTCGGTTTCATACTAGAACCAATCATAAAGTAAATTTTAACTGGCATGACTTTCAGGCTTGGACAGCAGAATTCCTCGAACATTCAGTTAGCTTGAGCGAAGTTTACGCCGCGCTTACAGAGCTACATAAGCTGAAATTAATTACTGTCCAAGGCACCGAAGTTGCCCTAAATACGCCCCCAAGTCGTACACCGTTAGAACTTTCACCATTACCCCATAAATTATTAACCACCAGCCGAAAACCTAAGCTTTTTT
This sequence comes from Coleofasciculus sp. A1-SPW-01, assembly GCF_040217205.1. NCBI lineage: Bacteria > Bacillati > Cyanobacteriota > Cyanophyceae > Coleofasciculales > Coleofasciculaceae > Coleofasciculus > Coleofasciculus sp. A1-SPW-01. Next base: position 10,256 of record NZ_JAVJNP010000169.1, read on the forward strand.
CCTGGGCTTCCCTGATGACGTTAATCTTTTTAGTCTTGTGGTTAGGCTCAGGCGTTATGTATTTTAAGTTGTATTCAGGAGACTCAAATCATTATACCAATCCTTATCAATTTTTGGGCGAAAAAATAAAATAATTGGCTTGCCTAATCGAGCCGACAGGGGACAGGCGATAGCAAGGATGAACAATGAAGGGTGACAGAGGTTTGTCCCAATCTAGGGGCGGGCTTCACTATTATCTTTTTTGGCTTCACCCGAATTTCACTAAACCCGCCCCAACCCAATGTGAGAACTATAGGACAAACCAATGACGAATGACTAAGGACTAATGACAAATGCCTTAAGCATCAATCACCACTTGTCCTTCAGGCACAGCACAACAGGTCAAAACCATGCCCTCCTCTAAATCGGCTAAGGCACTATACTCTTCGTCATACTTTACTTGACCTTTTAATAACGTCTTAGCACAAGTTCCGCAAGTACCAGCACGACAACTACTGTCGATTTCAATGCCTTGGCTTTCAGCCGTATCCAGGATAAATTCCGGCGAATTAGCGTCAACCTGTTTCCAAGACTCCGCGAAAAATAGCTTGGTTTGAGCTTGATCACCGTTGGTTTCTGTCTCAGATGAAGGTTGAGTATCCTCCGGAACATTCTCCTGAGTTTCCGGCTCTGGTTCTATAACCACTCCATCCTTAACTTTAGCATCAAAGTTTTCAATTAATAGATTCCGGAGAATCGGTTTTAAGTCATCGCAAGCAATTCCTTTTTCCAATACGTCTCCGAGTTGAGCATCTTTGCCGACTTTTCCCCCAGTATAAAGATTCACCCCTTCGACAGGCTTGCCATCTTTACGAACTTTCGTACCCATTAAGCCAATATCAGCAACTTGAGGTTGTCCACAGGAGTTGGGACATCCGGTCCAGTGTATCCGCACTCGTTCGGGAATATCTAATTCTTGATCCAGTTCTTGCGCCAGTTTTAATGCCCGTTGCTTAGTTTCAATGATGGCAAAATTGCAATAGCGATTCCCAGTACAAGACACCAAGGAACGGGTAAGCGTAGAGGGATGAATCGGAAACTTCTGGAGTAACGGTTCACTCAGAAATGCTTCGATTTTGTCATTGGCAATGTAGGGAATAATTAAATTTTGTTCAACGGTTAAACGAATTTCACCATTGCCATAAACATCAGCTAATCGGGCTAACTCAAACATGGTGTCGGCTGACAAGCGCCCCACGGGAACCAGTAAGCCAACATAACTGTATCCTGGTTGCTTTTGGGAATAAACCCCAATGTAATCTTTTTTCTCTTGGGTAATCTCATCCTCAGGCGCAGCCGGGAGGAGTTCTTTCCCATAAGTTTTTTCGACTTCCGCCCGGAATTTGTCTACGCCCCATTTATCAATCAACCACATCATCCGGGCTTTTTGGCGGCTTTTTCTTAATCCCTCTTTTAATCCGTTCTGAGTATAAACGGTGAGAATCGCACCACTCAAGTTAATCACATCTGCTTCATTTGCTGGAACCCATGCATTTAAAGGAATCGCTTCCACACAACGCTGGGCTGATAAATAACCGCCGACTAAAACATTAAAGCCCAATTCTCCATCCCGATAAGCAGGGACAAAGGCAATATCATTAATTTCGGCGTGAATGGAGTTATCTCGTCCTCCTTCGATGGCAATATTGAATTTACGCGGAAGATTTGTAAATGCATAATTGCCTTCCCCGTTATTGGTAATCATGTCCTGCAATTTTTGCAGCATGTCACGGGTGTCAATGATTTCGTCTGCATCAATTCCAGCGACGGGTGATCCGGTTAAATTCCGCACATTATCCATTCCCGACTGTATACTGGTCAGATTAACGGATTGCAGTTGATGGAAAATGTCTGGAATATCTTCTAAACGGACGCCTCGCAGTTGAATATTTTGGCGAGTGGTAATATCGGCGCTACCATCATCACCATAACGCTGCACAATATTGGCGAGAACCCGCATTTTCTCACTGTCAAGAGAACCATTGGGTATGCGTAAGCGCAACATGAATTTGCCGGGAGTCACTGGACGGAAAAAGACACCTAACCACTTGAGGCGGAGTTCTAAGTCGGTTTTATCAACATTTTCCCAGCCAAGTTGGATTAAGCTTTCCAGTTCCTGTTTAATGTCTAGCCCATCTTTCTCGGCTTTGGCTTTTTCCACTTTGTTTATTTTTTTGGATACGTCTTTTGTTGTAGTCATAGCGCTATTTTGATGGATTTTTACGGTTTTCGGTTCTACTAAAATTTACCCTCTTAATTTCAGTAAGGTAAGCAAGGTTAAAGTCGTAAATTGTATATTTGGATACGCTTTTAAGTTGAATTTGAACAAACTGCATCATATAAATGCAATTTGTGAATTAAATGTTTATAAATCATCGATTCTATGAAACGATAGGAAGAGTGAGGCTGAAGTGGCACACCATTCAGTCTGGGTAAGGATGCAATTGATTAAACAATGGACAAACTTCTTAAACAAGCCACAGTTGCCACAGAGCAGAGGGATTGGTTGTCAGTCACTCAATGTTTGCAGCAATTACCGTTGGATGAGTGCAGCCGAAATCATGCCAATCCAGAAGCAAAGGAATTGCCTCTAGGATTGGCGATGGCGTTAACGGTTTTGGAACAGGGAGATTTTCAGGCGCGTTGGGATATTGCCAAGGTTTTGCCACAATGGGGCGAGAGAATTGTAACACCGTTGATCGAGATTCTGGAAGATGAGGAGGCGGATTTAGAGCAACGGTGGTTTGCGGGGCGGATTTTGGGGGGATTTAATACGCCTGAGGTGATTCGGACATTGGTGAAATTACTGGATCATAGTGAAGACGAAGAGTTAAGTGCGATCGCATCGAGTGCATTAGCCGCGATCGGACATGCTGCGGTTGAGGCGTTGACTGATTTGCTAGTGCAACCGGAATCTCGTCTTTTCGCCACTCGCGCCTTAGCTCAAATGCATTGTGCAGAGGTGATTAATCCCTTATTAAGCGTCGTCCATGATCCAGATGTACAGGTGCGCGTCACCGCCATTGCTGCCCTGAGTCGTTTCCATGACGATCGCATTGTACCCGTTTTCTTGGTGGCATTAAAAGATTATGCCGCGTCTGTGCGTAAAGAAGCGGTGATCGGGTTAGGCTTAAGCGCTTCCTCAGAGACAGATCTCGATACATTAATCTATCTGCAACCCCTGCTGTATGATCTGAACTTAGACGTCTGTCAGCAAGCCGCGATCGCGATCGGTAGAATCGGTACTGATCAAGCAGCCGAGGCGTTATCCCACGTTGTGCGATCGCCTCTAACTCCTGTTCCCCTACAACTTACTGTCATTCAGGTATTGGCGCGGATCGAAACGGCGACAACATTGGAGTATTTACACCAAGCCTTATCCACCATAGCCGAAGACTCTATATTAGAAATCGTGCGCGTTTTTGGGCGGATTGAAACCCCGAATCTGAAATACCAAGCCGCTAAAATTTTGCTGGATTTCTTTAAGTCGGGACATCCCAGTGTTGAAACAACCGCCATTAAACAGGCGTTGGCTTACAGTTGGGGACAATTAGGAATCCGCGACGCCATGGAAACTTTAGGACAACTCCAGAATGATCCTCAAATGAGTGTAAGATTACACGCTAATGCGGCAATTCAACAACTCCAGTAAGCGAACAGGGAACAGTAAAATTATCTTGTCCAGTGAGAACTAAAACCTCCGTGAAATCAGTGTGACTAACATCTCACATACCCACCCCCAACACTCAAATAAATCCGAGAAATCAGTGTTACCGTAATCCCTGTTCAACTAGCAGCGTATTCAGCCAAGCCGCTACCTCAGAAGAAACAGCAGGAGTGAGCGACTGATGATAATCAATGCGGAAGTGATACCCTGCACGCTGATAAACGCCATCGAGAATGAGTTTTAAATCCAGAATCGGACTATTCTCTTCTCCCTGTAACGGTAACTCGACTTTAGGAATCGCATCGGTTAAATTAAAGGCATAAAGCTGGGCATGAGGTCTACTTATTCCGTTACCAGCCCGGATTCAGCATACGAATGTGAAAGCTGAATACAAAGATGGTATCTTAAATCTGACGTTGCCTAAGACGGAACAAGAAAAGAACAAAGTGGTTAAAGTTCAGCTTGAACCAACCGCTTAAGGGATCTTTCACCATTCTAAATTAGCCCTATGCCCGGAGTTCAAACTCCGGGCTAAAAGCTTAAGTCAGCTAAAGCTGACTGGATTGAGTGAGGTACTCCAGATCCCCCTCCCGTCCCCCTTCAAAAGGGGGAAGCCAGAGGATGCTTCGCTTTTATTGCACGGGGATTTAGGGGGATCGACAATGTACCGCATAGCAGAGCAAACTGCTGTATTCTCAAGCCTCCCCAAAAATCGGTTGTATGTTTTTGGAGCTAACCGATTTACTTCTCCTCAAAATGTATCCGTTCTTTTCCTGTATAAATATTAAATCGTTTTCCGCGCAAAAATCCGACTAAGGTGATGCCAAACTCCCTGGCTAAGGCAACGGCTAAACTACTGGGTGCAGATACCGCACAAACAATCGGGACACCTGCGGTTAGACATTTCTGTACTATCTCAAAGCTAGAACGTCCACTCACCAGAACAATTTGGTTGGTTAAAGGTAATTGATTACTCAAAAAAGCAGCGCCAATTAATTTATCCAAGGCGTTGTGGCGTCCCACATCTTCTCGTACTGAGAGTAATTTTCCTTGGGTGTCGAATAAGGCGGCGGCGTGTAATCCTCCGGTACTTGAGAAAATCCGCTGGGCGGTGTGTAATTGTTCGGGTAAACTATAAATAATATCTGGACTAACGGTTAATCCGGCTGAGATAATTGGACATCCCTGTAAATGTAGGGCTTCTAGACTGGCTTTTCCACAAACGCCACAGGCGCTGGTGGTAAAAAAGTGGCGTTCTAATCCGATAGTCGGGTTCGGTCTATCGCCTTTCCACTCGATCATCAAACCTAATGCTAAGTAGGTCGGTGTCAATAAAGCTATCTATATTAATTTCTGTAAATAAACCTAAAACTCTTACAAATGACAAATGACAAATGACAAATGACAAATGACAAATGACAAATGACGAATGACAATCTTCACCGTTCACGTTAATTATGTCCACCTACTTAGGGTCAAATGTCCAGCAATCCATACCGTTTCTGAAGTTGCAGCAATTTTAGTCGGGCTTCCCCTGCATTATCGGCTAAATCAGCAAACTCTAAAAACCGTTTCAACTCTTTTTTGAGCAAATTCCGTTCCACCTCTAACGTTTCACGTCCTAAATCTGGAGGCAGAACAATCATATCAAATAAAGTTGCCCGTTCCTTATCAGGATGCGGGCGCAAAATCCGCCCCCGCCGTTGAATAAACTGGCGGGGATTTCCACTACTAGCAAGAATAACAGCGGTTTGAATCGCTGGAATATCTACCCCTTCATCAAGACAGCGAATCGCCACCAATCCTTGTAATTTCCCGGTTTCAAATTGACGACGTAATTCCTCTCGTTCGGCTAAATGCGTGTCTGCTGTATAGGTGTTAATCCGATATCCAAGTTCACTTCCTAATAACCGGGTTACGGCTGCTAATTGACGAGTGGTTTCCTGACTTACACTGCCTTCCACTGAACCATCTCCACAATAAAATAACGTGTGATAGGTCTCTAATCGTTCTGCCATTAACTCTCGCAATGCGGTTAACTTGTTAGCCGCTGACCCAATTAAACGAGCGCGTTGCATTAATAAGGCAGTTACAGTATCATTATTCTGGATATCGACCCCTTCATTATTCATTAGCGCCCAGCCAATGCGTTTCGTAAATTTGGCATAGGCGATAGATTCAGTTTCGGTTAATTCCACTAATATTGGATAGTAGAGATAGTGAACTAATGCCCCTTGGTGAATCGCATCCGCTAAAGTCAGTTCAGGTTGCAAAACTGAGCCAAAATAGTTGAATAAGCCGTGGGTTCCTTCTTCATCAAAATAGCGTTCTGGTGTGGCGGATAGGGCAAGACGTAAGCCAATGTTGCGCGGTAAACTCTCTTCTAAGCGTCGAGACCCTAGGTTATGGGCTTCATCACCAACAATTAAGGTTTTGGGGGGAAGGTATTTGAGTTGAGATTGTAACCCCTCTGTAATCAATGTGGCGTTGGTGGTGATAATTGTCAGAAAAGATTGATTGCCCGATTGTAAGTTATAAAGGGCAGTAGACAGTGGATTTTGCCAATGGCGTACATTTTCAAATGCCAGAATCGGTTCTAAATTAAACGTCTGACATTCTCGCGCCCATTGGGTAACTAGATGACGATAGGGACAAACAACCAGTAAGACTTGTAAGCCGATTTGGTGATAGAGTTGGGTTGCGATCGCGAGGGCGGTAATTGTCTTGCCACTCCCTGTTGCCATCTTCAGCGTACCGCGTCCCTGATTGCTAAACCAGTTGGTTATCGCTTGTTGCTGGTAGGAACGCAGGTGCAGTGATGGGGGTAGCCGGGGACAACCTGGTGATATCATGTCCGGTTTTTGATGGCAGATGGCAGAGGGAGAGCAGGGGGAGCCATGTAGAGACGTGCCATGGCACGTCTGGAAGATGAGGGCGGGTTTTGAACCAACGTTATCATCAATAGCTGGCGCGAAGTCCCTAAACCCGCCCCTACAAATCAGGTTCCCTTGAAGGAAGCGAAGGGTCAACACTCAACACTAAAAAATTTCCCAAGCCTTTCCGCGATACCCAAAATTAAATAATTCTGGATGCAGGATTTCTGCCAAAATTTCTAACGAATCCACTAATCGGGGTCCGGGACGATTGAAATAAGCATTGCCATCGGTAATATAGACTCTCTTATTCCGTACCGCCTGTAACTCTGACCATTCTGGACGCTGAGTTAACTGCTGGGTTTCCTGACGGGTTCGCTCTAAATCAAAACCACAGGGCATAATAATCATAACCTGGGGGTCAGTTTTCAGTAGTGCATCCCATTCTAAGTACGGCGAATGCTTACCCAAGGCGGCAAATAAGTGATGACCTCCAGCCATATCGACTAATTCGGGAATCCAATTCCCACTCGCCATTAACGGATCAGTCCATTCGATCGCGGCGACTGTGGGTTGATTGGCGAGGGAGAGGTTCTGTGTCATTTGCTGAATGGTGTCCACACGAGATTGGAGTTGCTTCAGCAAGGGTTGCGCGTCTACGCCTAATGTAGCCGCTACTCGTTCAATATCTGCCCATACCTCGCTTAATTGATTCGGCTGCAAGGAAATTACTTTTGGCTGACTCTGGGTGAGTTCAGCAACCGCTTTCTCCACCTCTGGAAGATTGACCGCACAGACATCACATTGATCTTGAGTAACAATGTGGGTGGGTTGTAACTGTTCCAGGATATCGGTTTTAATTTGGTAGATGCTCAGGGCGTCCTTGACTAAGCGACGCACATCTCGGTCAATTTGGGCGCTTGGTTTTTCGGCATTTAGTCGCGCTTCGGTACAAATGGGGCGGTTTTGGATTTCAGGGGGATAGTCGCATTCGTGCGATCGCCCGACAATTGCATCGGTTAAGCCTAAAGCGGCGACAATCTCGGTAGCGCTAGGGAGTAGGGAGACTATTTTTAGGTCGGATGTTGGCATGATGGAGTGAAGATTTTATTTTTTCAACGCAGAGGAACGCAGAGGGTTACGCAGAGGGACGCAGAGGATTTGAGTGAAAATTTTGTAGAATGTAAAAGCACTCACTCGAAATTCATGAGGTTGGATTTGTTACTTTAACCGGATATTTGTGCTAAAACGTGTACTATTATCCGATGCCAAATTTTAGGTGATTTAGTTCTAATATGAAAGCATTGCTCGTCTATCCCCTCTTTCCCAAGACATTCTGGTCTTATGAAAAAATATTAGAATTAGTCGATCGCAAAGTTTTGCTGCCTCCTTTAGGGTTGCTCACTGTTGCGGCTATTTTACCACAGACGTGGGAATTTAAACTGGTGGATCGCAATATCCGAGCCGTCACCGAAGCGGAATGGGAATGGGCGGATATTGTGATTCTTTCAGCGATGATTGTCCAAAAAGGGGATTTACTGGCACAAATCCGGGAAGCCAAACGGCGAGGGAAACGGGTGGCTTGTGGGGGTCCTTTCCCCACCTCTGTTCCCGATGGGGTGCAGCAGGCGGGGACTGATTATCTGATTTTAGACGAAGGCGAAATTACATTACCCCTGTTTGTCGAGGCGATTCAACGGGGAGATGAGACAGGCATATTCCGTTCCAATGGGCAAAAACCGGATGTGACAACCACGCCAATTCCTCGGTTTGATTTATTGGAATTGGACGCTTATGATTCAATGTCGGTGCAATTCTCGCGCGGTTGTCCGTTTCAATGTGAATTTTGCGATATTATTGTCCTCTATGGACGCAAGCCCCGGACGAAAACACCCGCTCAGTTATTGGCAGAATTAGACTATCTCTATGAACTGGGATGGCGGCGGGGTGTGTTTATGGTTGATGATAATTTCATTGGCAATAAGCGGAATGTCAAGTTATTGCTCAAAGAATTAAAAGTTTGGCAAGAAGCACACCAGTATCCTTTCCGATTTAATACCGAAGCCTCGGTTGACTTGGCGCAAGATCCGGAACTGATGCAATTAATGGTCGAGTGCTATTTTGATGCCGTGTTTCTGGGAATTGAAACCCCCGATGAGGATAGTTTACAGTTGACCAAAAAATTCCAAAATACCCGCAGTTCGTTGGCTGAATCCGTGGATATTATTACTGAGGCAGGATTGCGGGTGATTGCTGGTTTTATTGTCGGTTTTGATGGGGAAAAATCTGGTGCGGGTTCGCGGATTGTCCGGTTTGCTGAACAGACAGGAATTCCGACTACAACCTTTGCCATGTTGCAAGCGTTACCAAATACAGCATTGTGGCATCGGTTAGATAAGGAGGGGCGACTCCGGGGCAAAGATGGCAATATTAACCAGACTACGTTAATGAATTTTATCCCCACTCGCCCTTTAGAAGAAATTGCCCGGGAATATGTCGAGGCGTTTTGGCAATTATATGAGCCAGAGCAATATTTAGATCGGGTGTATCGGTATTTCCTGAAACTCGGAGAACCCAAGTGTCAACCCCCATTTAAATTGCCGAGTTGGGTAGATTTAAAGGCAGTGGCAATTGTGTGTTGGCGACAGGGGCTGAAACGGAAAACACGCTGGAAGTTTTGGCATCATTTATTTAGTATGATTCGGCGAAATCCAGCGGTTTGGGAGCATTATTTAATTGTTTGCGCTCACAACGAGCATTTTATGGAATATCGTCATATTGTCCGGGATCAAATTGAGGAACAGTTGGCGGAGTTTTTGGCACGGGAGGAGAAGTTAAAAGCCTCTACAGAGAATCTGAAAACTCAGGTGACTGTATAACATAACGTGCTTCAAGTTTCTCTCCTACTGGTTTGGCACAGCTAAGTCAGTAAACAGTGATCAGTGAACAGTTATCAATAAGCAGTGCTAAGTCGAATGGTACTGACTTAAGGTTAGTGGGTTGAGCGAAGTCGAAACCCACGATGGCGGCTTGACACAGCTAAAATTGTGGAATAGATTTTACCATTGAATCGGGCGCAAGTCTTTGCGCCCCTACGGTTTCCGGGCGTAATTCTAATTCATCAAATAAGGTGTGCCACGCCCCTACGGTATATCAAAGGTTTCGGTGATTCCCTAATGCTTATTTCAGTGCCATTCGTGCTAAGTCTGTGACAACTGATAACTGATAACTGACAACTGATAACTGACAAGGAAACGTCTTGCGAAACTAAGATAAATCTAAGTTAGTTTTATTCGCAATCTGATCCTGTACTCCCATCTTAATGTCTTGAGCTATCTTCGTGAATTTATCGAGGCTCTTGGGTTGAGACTGTACGGTATCCGCTATAGCTTGGACGCTTTTAGCAACCTCTGAGTCGGTTTTGGCGACTTCTTCTATATGTTTGGCAAGGCGAGCCGCTTGATTGCCATTTAATGGCTGTTGCTCAGTTAGTTCTATCTCATTTGCCGTTGTGGGAAATCTATCTTGAAGTAGATGCCATAATTTGTGCCGTTGTTCAAGCAACTTTCCTTCGATGGGTTCACCTATTTTTTCTATAGCGTTTGTCAGTACCAAGGTAGCAATTGCTGGTTTTGTTAGTGAAGTGGATGTCATAAAGCATTATTATTGATAAACGGTTATACCTTAGCAAAGCATATCGAGGCAAGTTTATCGTCTATGGAAAGTTAGAGTTTGAGCAATACTGACATTTATACCACCAACATCGGGGTGCTATCACCACTCCCAGAGCCAAGTATCTCTCCTTCTGCGTAGAAGAAGCCCATAGCGCTTCTTTGCCTACGATTAAGTAGGTTGGTGGAAATTAGCGGGTGTCGGGGCTTACTGATAAACGTGCAAAATGTAAGGTTAACCTAATCCTTGAGTGGAGGCAAGTTTGTGCGTATAGGTTCATTACTGGGATTATTCTTATTTATCCTCTCAGTTTACATTTTGTGGAAAATCAAAACGGTTATTTTGCTCGGCTTTGCTGCCGTAGTTTTTGCCACTACACTTAACCGTCTGGTGAGATTTCTGCTCCGCTTTCGGCTCAAACGCGCTTTCGCTATTATTATATCTGTGGGCTTTTGTCTAGGATTACTAAGTGGTTTTTTTGTCCTGGTTGTTCCCCCCTTTATTGATCAAGTTCAGCAATTGATCGATTTAGTTCCAATTGGATTACAACAAATTCCTGAATGGGCAAACTGGGTAAGAAATTTGGTTCCCGATGGACTTTTAGATGATATTGGCGGTTTGAATGTTTTTACTCAAAATCTGCGCTCATGGGTAACAAAACTCTTTGGCAACTTTTTTGATATATTCTACAGCTCAATTGGTCTAGTCTTGAATATGTTGCTAGTTGTGGTTGTCACCATTATGTTACTCGCCAATCCTGAACCATACCGCCAGGGTTTTATCCTCCTCTTTCCTGCCTTTTATCGCCGCCGAATTCAGGAGATTCTGGATGAATGTGAAGATACTCTGGGAGGTTGGGCAGTCGGTATTCTCTTTAACATGACGGTAATTGCTATATTGAGTGGGCTTGGGTTATGGATTTTGCAGGTACAATTGCCACTGGCGAATGGTTTGTTAGCGGGTATATTCACGTTTATCCCCAATTTGGGTCCGACTTTAAGTGTAATTCCGCCCGTGGCATTGGCTTTACTGGATTCGCCTTGGAAAGCTCTAGCGGTGGTGATTTTGTATATAGTAATTCAGCAAATTGAAAGTAATATTTTAACTCCGCTGGTTATGCAAAAACAGGTGTCTTTGCTGCCAGCGGTTACGTTATTATCTCAGATGGCTTTTGCTATATTTTTTGGTATCTTTGGTTTGTTTCTGGCGCTTCCTATTGTTGTCGTGGCTCAGGTTTGCTTAAAAGAAGTTTTGGTCAAGGATATCCTAAACAAATGGGAATAGTTTAAGCTGTAATGCATTTAAATTGGGTATTAGTAGCGAGCAAGATGCAAAGCCTGCGGCATGGCTTCGCTAAACGCACTACAAGGATTGCGCCATTATTAATATTAAGGTTTAAATGCTGAACAGCTTATTAAAAAAGCATTTTTCAGGGGGCGTTGAACGAAGTGAAACCCAACAGATTTGCATCAAGTTTTTGTTTGTTGGGTCTCGTCCCTAGACCCAACCTACTCCTTTAATTTTATTTAAGAACTGAAGGAATTGCTGCCATTATCTGTGATGTAATGAATTCCGGTGTATCACTGACACTAATTGGAATGTGAAGATCGGCTTCTGCATACATAAGACGCCGTTTATCAAGTAAATTTTGCAGTGCTGCTGTTGGATCAGTTGTTTGTAATAATGGGCGTGTAGTATCATCTTGCAGACGCTGTATTAATAGGTCTACAGGGGCATCTAACCAGACAATTAAACCTTGGTGCAGATAACTCCAATTCATCTGTTTGAGTACAATGCCACCACCTGTGGCAACAGTCAAGTTAGTGTAAGCGGATACTTCTGACAAGACTTGAGCTTCTAACTGGCGAAATTCGTCCTCCCCCCTGTCAGCAAAAATCTGGTTAATGGTTTGTCCTGCTACTTGTTCAATTAGGACATCTGTGTCTACAAAACGATAGCCTAGTTCTTTTGCCAATCGTTGTCCTACGGTGGTTTTACCGACACCCATCATGCCAATCAGGTAGACATTGATGCCTTTTAATAAATCGTTCATCACTAAAGTGTTTCTCTCTCATCTCCTGGTTAAGACGAGTTATATTCTACCTGATTGCATCCTATAAAATTTCAATGCATCTTAGCTTATTGTGCCAATTGGGGGCAAAATTTACCCTGCTCAAGGATAGCCGCGATCGCTAATAAATCATCAACCTTGAGCGGTTTGGCGATATGGCTGTCAAACCCTGCGGTTAGGGCGAGTTGGCGATTTTGCTCAGTCGCTGCTACCGTCACCGCGATCGCGGTGACATGATACCCTGGTTTTGTCTCTAAGCCTCTGATTTGACGGATCAGCCAATAGCCATCTTCTTCCGGCAGAAGTAGCTCGCAGAGTAGAATATCCGGTTGAAAATCCTCAAATACCTCTAAAGCTTCCCTCGCGCCAGTAACAGTCAGAACATTGGCTTCTTCTTGCTCAAAAATGATGCTGAGTAATTCTCTGGAATCGGCATTGTGATCTACAACTAGAATCCGCCGATTTTTGAAATTATGGTTCATTAGTGTCGCTTAGCTTTTGTTGATTCAACCGCGATCGCCTACGCTGGCAAAGATTGAGTTAGACCTTTTGCTGTTCAAGCATTACACAATGAAGAGTATTCGTCGGTACGGTAGCGTACAGAGGTAGGGCTGGGGGAGCTGGGGGAGCTGGGGAAGCTGGGGAAGCTGGGGAAGCTGGGGAAGCTGGGGAAGCTGGGGGAGCTGGGGAAGCTGGGGAAGCTGGGGAAGCTGGGGAAGCAGGGGGAGCTGAGACGTTCCGATGAAACATCTTTTGTAGGAGCGGGTTTTACCACTAACGTTTCGTTTTCACCCTGATATAACTAAACCCGCCCCGCCCTAACCGTTCAATTATCACAAATGACGTAGCTTGCTTCTCGCTCCCTTGAGTATGACGAATGACGAATGACATAAGACAAATCACCGATCGCCCTGTTTCGGATAAAGTAAGCGATCGCACTCGTGTTTGACGACGCTGTAACATTCACACGCTATAGTTTCCAACAGTTCCCGATTGAGAATAGTAATCATCCCTCGGTGATGGCGAATTGCACCTGCCTCCTGAAGCTTGCCCGCCGCGACTGTCACCGTAGCACGACGGGTTCCCAGCATATTGCCCAGAAATTCTTGAGTGAGTCGCAACTCAGAGCCAGAAATACTATCCTGAGCGGAGAGTAACCAACGAGCCAGCCTTTGTTCTAGCCGATGCTGGCGATTGCAAGCCGCCGTTTGACTTACCTGATTTAATAGGGTTTGGGTGTAGAAGAGGAGCAATTGTTGCAATCTACCCCCTCGATCAAACTCGCGTTTCAGAATTGAGGCATCCATTTTCATTGCTGTGCCTTCAAGTTGCACAACGGCTTGGTTAATTGCCATCCTATCCCCCAGAAATACAGGAATCCCCACCATCCCCTCTTTCCCTACCATGCCCACTTCAGTTGTCGAACCATTTGCTAAGAGGGTGACTAAAGAAACCATCGCCCGATTCGGAAAATAGATATGGAGAATCGGTTCTCCAGGTTGATAAAGAATTTGTCCTAATGGCACAGAGACTTCTTCGAGGTGAGGAACAAGGCGTTGGTATTCCTGATCGGCTAGAGCCGTCAGCAGTTGATTAATCCTGATCAAATTGCTATTTAATGAGGGCATTTCAGTATAGTATTTTCAGGGAGGTTGTCAAGAACATCTGAGCATTTTTTGGTAGTATGAAGTCTGCATGACAACTCATTCTTCATCCCTTTGGCTTTGCCCTTGATCGACACCTACAGCGATTTTCAGGAACAACTGACACACCTGCCGCTCATTTTGGCAGGTCCCATCTTGCGGCGTACTGATCCCGATGGCGTCACGGTTTGGCTGGCACTGAAAGCGCCGAGTGTGGTCACGCTTCGAGTGTATACCACGATCGCAGGTCAGGGAAAAAGCCTTGATCGGGAACAGTTGACTGGATCACGCGCCACTGTAGCTGTGGGCAAATACCTGCATATTGTCGCGGTAACGGCTAAACCCATTGATGGATACTTACTCGAACCGGGACAAATTTATGCCTACGATTTGGAATTTGGCGATCGCAATCAAACCCTCAACGATGCCCTCAACGCCAGAGACGTTTTCCCAGTTATTACCGTTAGCTATTTAGACCACAATCTGCCCACATTTGCCATGCCGCCGGATGACTTAAATCATCTGCGGATCGTTCATGGTTCCTGTCGCAAAGCCCACGGAAACGGACAAGATGCCCTACCCCTGCTAGATGGTTTAATCGAACAGTCAGCCGATCAACCTAATCATAGACCTCATCAACTCTTTTTAACGGGGGATCAAATTTACGCCGATGATGTCGCTGATCCCCTGTTAGCCGCCCTCAGCGATATCGGGAATACGTTACTCGGTTGGGAGGAAGAATTGCCCTATAAAGGTGATTTTGTCAAGGGGTATTCCTGGAAAAAAGTGAGTGAATGGAAACCGGGACAGCGCACAGAAATTGCCCGAAATTATGCTGGCTTAACCGCGATGCTGGAGAATCAACCCGAACGCGCTAAAAGCCATCTATTTAGTCTGGGTGAATATTTGGCGATGTATCTGTTATCTTGGTCACCAATCCTGTGGGTGAATCATCTTACTAAAGGCAAGACAAGGGGGAAAAAGTCGAAATCATGGGATGAGGAAGTTGATGCGATTCAGGACTTTTCCAGGTATTTGTGGCAAGTCAGGCGATCGCTAGCGAATATCCCAACTTATATGGTTTTTGATGACCACGATGTTAGCGATGATTGGTATTTGAATCGGGAGTGGTGTAACCGAGTTTTAGGTAAACCTCTGGGCAGACAGATCGTCCAAAATGGACTATTAGCTTATGCCTTATGTCAGGCGTGGGGAAATACACCAGAACAGTTTACCTCTGAGCAACCGGGAGAAAAATTCTTGCAAGTGTTGCAACAATGGTCAGAATCAGCCGGGACAGATGCATCCGCCTGGGAAACGATGGGAAAATATTTGGGAGTGCCTGACATTGAAGCCGAAACAGGATTGCCGAAATTGAAACAGGATGGAGCGGTTTTAATTCTGAATCGAAATAATTCCGATGGTACTCCAACTTTAACCTGGCACTATAGCGTTAGAAGTTTTAAGCACGAAGTTATCGTATTAGATACGCGGACATGGCGCGGTTTTCCCATGGGAGAGGATCAAGCGATCGCGCCGCCAATGCTATTATCCCCCACAGCTTTTGATCAGCAGATTGAAGATCCTCTAGAAGAAACCGATCAGCTAAAAGCGGCGGGTAAGTCGAGGATTGAAGCCACATTAATTGTTTTACCAACCAACCTAATCCATGCGTCGTTAGTGGATATCGCCCAACGGTGGCATTGGCATCAGGGTAAGGTATTTGGCACAGATGTGGGGGATTCGTGGAACTTTCACGATGTCGCCTTTAGTAAGCTATTAACTGCGCTATTTCAGCGACGCGATCGCATTGTGTTACTGTCGGGAGATATTCACTATGGCTCCGTGGTTCGCCTCAACTATTGGGCTAATTCCCGTGGGAGACTCCAGAGACAAGCCGTCGGCTATGTCTGGGAAGCGGAAGAGAGGGACAATCATGACTCGGCATCGGTGCTAGTCCAGTTAACCTCTAGTTCCATCAAAAATGCTGATTTAAAAACGTATTTAGTTCATACCAAAGTTAAATCACTAGCATTAGAACAATCCGAATATTGGGTGGGATGGCAACACCCGCCGCAATTAGTGGAAATGATCGCCACTCCCGGTAAGGTGAGAATCCAAGATGTGCCAGTCCCCAGTCAAGGACCCTTTTGGCAGCAAATCCAGGTTCCTCAAGGCACTTGGGACATCGCGTGGCAAGTCGCCCTCAAGGAGGAGCGATCGCAACCCGACTGGCGGTATCGAACCGCATGGAGTAAACGCCAAAAAGCTGAACCCGTTCCTTGGCTGAAACGACATCCCCAGCCAGAATCCGGCAAAAAGCCACCCTTATGGCGAAGAGTTTTATTCGGTTCTCTATCGTGGTTATGGCGCAATCGCTGGCTACAAGAGGGTGACGAAATTGTCGGCTGTAATAACATTAGCGTTATCAGTTTCCAATGGTTGCCAGATGAGAATAAAGCCGTGATTCAAGACGTATATTGGCATCCACCCTGGAAGCCGAATACTGTGGTTAAAAGTCGATATTTTGCGCCCCTGCGGTTAGAGTCGCCTCCCCCCTTACCTACAATTAACAGTTAAGGCAGAAGGTAAGCTGTCATGCATTTAAATTAATATCAAGCCAGCGCTCAACCGTTTTTGGTTATGGGGATGCTGGTTGCGGGGTTAGCGTTAGGTCATGCGGGGATTTAGGGTTGAATTGTAGAGACGTTCTGTTGAAATGTCTCTGTTCGTCTCAAATTATTCATTTAATAGCCTTTCAAATTCATCTGGCGTGAAGGGGTTTTTCCCGGCGCGGAGTTGATCAATCCAGCGCTGTGGTTGTTTTTTATACTCATTATTGTCAATCGATTCAATGAATATCTGGAAATCCTCAATGGCTCCTACGGTATCCCCAGTTAGCGCCCTGGCAATACCGCGACTCTTCCGAAAAACTCCATTTTCAGGTGCAAGAGTTACAGCTTTTTCACAAGCATCCATTACCTGAGTCGCCTGTTGTTGCAAACTACCGAACCAACAGATCTGATTCCAAGAATAGGCAGAAATTGCTAGAGTGGGATCTAATTCTAGGGCTTGGGTGTAGGAGTTAATCGCCTCGGATATTTGCCCCTCTCGTGCCAACCTCTCTCCTGTGTTAACCTTTCCCTGTGCCGCAAAAATGTAGGCAACAGATTTAGGAGCGTTGTCTTTAGCTTGTGGATTTAGGTCAATATCAGGGTAAAACTTCCGAGCTTTGGTGTAGAAATTAATCGCCTCTGTTATTTTTCCATCTCGCGCCATTACTCGACCTTTATTCACGTAAAAATCAGCCTTTTCTTTTGAGTCCCAGACATCATATTCCATACAAATTTCAGCAGCCTTTTGACTAACTTCAATTGGGTGCATATCAACTGTGTAGGTTGGGTTGAGGAACGAAACCCAACTCCTTGGGTTCCCTTGAACATTTTGTGTAAACCTGATAGGCTCCCCTTTAATTGTAGTCTCCTCCACAAAAATTGTTTCAGGAGCAATCAGGATAGGATGATTCTTCAACGTCTCACACGCCATTGCCAGCGAAGTTTCCCAACTGCCACTCTGCCATAAACTGATTGTCCCACCAGAACTACCGCTAACAATCCGCTTTTCATCTGAACTAAATGCCACCGAGGAAATTTGACCAGCAGATTCTTTCAAAAGCAGATCAACCATAGTCCCCTGGTTATTCCATCGCTTCACAGTCCCATCAGAAGTACCGCTGATAATGCCATTTGGACTAAAGGCTACTGATAAGACCGAAGCCCGATTGGGTTTGAAGGATTGAATCAGTTTACCTTGGTTGTCACACAATCTTACCGTCCCATCTGCACTGCCACTAACAATTCGCTGACTGTCAGGACTAAAAGCTAATGAAAAGATGCGCTCCCGATGTGCTTGGCAGTATTCACCAATCGGTTCACCCTGATTATTCCACACTCTCACAGTCCCGTTTTTACCACCACTGGCAATTTGCTGACCATCCGGACTAAAAGCGACGGCTCTCACCCCACCCTGATGTTTTAAGGGTTGAGGGAGAATGGGTTTGCCTTGCTTATTCCACAAGATGATTGTTCCGTCATCACTACCGCTGACAATTTTTTCACCATCCCGACTAAAGGCAACTGAATACACGTTACTCTGATGACCTTTTAAGGGTTGAGGGATAAAACGTTTGCCTTGTCTATTCCACAAGATGATAGTTTGATTATGATTCCCACTACCACTACCACTGACTATTTGCTGACCATTGGGGCTAACTGCTACTGAAAACACCAACGCTTTATGTCTGATTAAGGGTTGACCAATGGCTTTACCTTGGCTATCCCACAATCTTACAGTACCGTTTTCGTCACCACTGATAATTTGTTCACCATTTGGGCTAAATGCGACTGACGTAACCTCACCTCGATGTCCGATTAAGGGTTGACCAATGGGTTTACTTTGGCTATCCCACAATCTTACAGTACCGTCATTACTACTACTGGCAATCTCTGTACCGTCGGGGCTAAATGCTACAGACAACACCAACGCTTTATGTCCGATTAAAGGTTGACCAATAGGTTTACCTTGGCGATTCCACAACCTTACAGTCATGTCATAACCGCCACTAACAATTTGTTCACCATTCGGGCTAAATGCCACTGATCTTACCCAACCTTGATGTCCGATTAAGGGTTGACCAATGGGTTTACCTTGGCGATTCCACACCCTCACTGTCTCGTCTGCACCACCACTAACAATTTGTTCACCATTTCGGCTAAATGCCACTGATGTAACATAACCCTGATGTCCTTTCCAGGGTTGACCAATAGGTTTACCTTGGCTATCCCACAGCCGGATTGTCTTGTCATAACTGGTACTGACAATTTGCGTGCCGTCGGGACTAAATTCCACTGCACTGACCCTTTTCGGATGTCCTCTCCAGAGTTTAATCGATGTACCTTGGTTATCCCACAGCCTCAGTATCCCGTTAACATCCCCACTAACAATTTGCTGACTATATGGGCTAAATGCTACCGATGTTACCCAACTCTGATGTCCTTTCCAGGGTTGACCAATGGGCTTACCTTGGCGATTCCACAACTTCACTGTCCCATCTGCACCACCACTGACAATTTGCTGACTATCTGGGCTAAATGCGACTGATGTAACATAACCCTGATGTCCTTGCCAGGGTTGACCAATGGGTTGACCTTGGCGATTCCACAGTCTCAGTGTCCCATCTTCGCCACCACTAACAATTTGCTTGCCATCCGGACTATAAGCAACTGTCTGAACCTTACCCTGATGACCTGTTAGTATAGTGAGTTCTCTAACAGTTCTCGTCGCATCATAGAGACTGACAGACACCTCTGGAAAAACCTGCTGACGAACCTCAGAGGATGAGGATAGAGTCTCACCTGTTGCCTTAATTGCCCAAACTATTGCCTCTACAGGTTGAATGGGCAACAAAGCATTCACACGCGCTGTATTTTCATGCAGTTCTGTGATTTTGAGTTGCTTTTTAGCTATTAACCGGAGACTGGTGAATACAATAGCCACAATCGTTACTATTCCAATAACAGTAACGATTGATCCACTTATCAACCATTTATTTTTTAGGCGTTGCCAGATACTTTTTTGAATAAATTCTTGCGCCAAACTAGACAACAAACCCAAATCTGAATAGTTCTGACAATAATTCTTTGCCTCGGTTAATTTTGCCCCTTTGAGGAGGTAGTCTGGATGCCTACCATTATCTTGCCACTCCTTAGCTGCTTCCTCTAACTTACGCTCTATTCGCATCGCTTCCCGATGCTCCGTCAACCACTGACGTAGGCGTGTCCAATGGCGAATTAGAGCTTCGTGTGCGACATCCACGACAGTTAAACTAGCTTCCTTTTCTCCCCTTACTTGCAGTTGAGATGTGACAAGTAACCGAGCATCGGCTAACTGGGTAATCACCTGCTCGACTAATTCCTGAGATAACTTATTGTTGATAAAATCCTGTTTAAATACCTGCCTACGGGTATCTTCGGTTCCTTCTCCCAGTTGCGTCAATTCCAGAAAAATCCGTTTAGCAATCAATTGCTGTTCTTTAGACAGAGACTCATACACCTGATCTGCCCGTTTTTGCAGCGTTCCCTTGACGCCGCCCAATTTGGTATAGTCTGCCAAGGTCAACAGATTCAGCTGACGCTGCCGCCACAGTTCAGTTAGGGTATATTGCAATAGGGGTAAACTCCCTGGTCCCTCGACATCCTGTAGCATCTGAGTTACCAATTCCCGCTCGATTTCTAAGCCGACTTGTTTGGCGGGTTCGGTGATAGCGGCGGCTAATTCTTCAGTATTCATTGGGGTGATGGTGACTAAATTCTCTTGGATGCGGTTAGCCAGTCCGCCATAATCCTGTTCCGCACATTTGCCAAAGAAGTCCGCCCGCATGGTAATTACCACGGTGAGATTTAACCTGAGACCTAACCCCCCAGCCCCCTTCCCTGCGAGGGAAGGGGGAGCAATATTCTCCTCCCCTTGCAGAAGAGAACCAGAGGGGTAAGAAGGGGGAGCAATATTCCCCTCCCCTTGCAGGGGAGGGGCTAGGGGAGAGGTCGATTCTAAATCTTGCCCTTGCTGATAATCGGGTAATTTCTGGTCTGAGGTGATAGGTTGGTTCGGGCGCCGATTCAGACCCCGATTCGGATACCATCCTTGCGCCCCTACATCATGATCATGATTAAACGGATCAACCGCCGCCATATTCCCCTCCCCTTGCAGGGGAGGGGTTAGAGGAGAGGTCACTCCCAGTAAACACTCAAAAAACTGTTCCCGTTCCCTGTCATCCTGACACAGGGTAAACACTTCCTCAAACTGATCCACCACCAACACCACACGAGGCGCATCAATCGCCCCAACCAACTCGGCTAAACCCGCCGCCCCCTGAGACGCCAATTGTTCAACCTCTCCTGACTCCGCCGCCTCATCCACCAACGCCAAGGCTAAACTCTTTAACGGATGTTCTCCTGGTCTAAAAATCCGAATCGCCCATTGGTCACTTCCCGACAAACGCTGTCCCAGTTTCAACTGATACAATAACCCCGCCTTAACCAGAGACGACTTCCCACTCCCCGACGCACCCACCACCGCCAGAAAATTCCCCTGGCGTATTTTCGCCAACAATTGATCCGTCAACGCGGTGCGCCCATAAAAATAATTGGGATCTTGATCATTAAACTCAAAAGACTCCAATCCCTTATAGGGACAGACTTTCGCTATTGATACCGCCCGTTCTATCGTTTCCTTTCTCCCCGTCAGCAGAATCTCACCGCCAGAGTTGTGAAAAATCGGACATTGACGCGAGGTCAATAACTGACGATTAATCGCCTCGACTAAACTATAATTTGTCACCCACCTCTGTAACTTTCCCTCTGGACGCAACCCCGGTAACAGCGCCCCGGTTAATACCCCATGCTGTCCGCCAAATTCCTCATACGCCACCTCAAAATCACGAGACGCCGCAATAAAACAGCGATCGCGTGCTTCCCCCACCGCCCCCGGATCAGCCTCTAAAAAGTTAAGCAATTCCCCACTATGACAGCAATCCAGCCAAACAATCTGCTGACGCACAGGACTTTCTTGCAGTAATCGCCGTAACCATTGCAAGGAAACCCCCCATTTTCCATCTTGAGGTTTCACATCACTGGTTGCCAAAAATCCTTCACTGACTCCCCCTTGGTCATTCCTTAAACCATGTCCCGCAAAAAACAGCAACGCCGTATCCGGAACCTGGCGACTGGGGGGATTAAATAATTGTGCGATCGCCTCTTGTAGCGTTTTCACCCGTACCAATTGGGTGGGATGAGGTTTAGCGGCGACGTGGGGATTCCCGTCTTGGTCATACATTTCTGGTAACCGTCGCACCCGAAACTGTCCATAAGTTTCCAAAATCTGCGCCACCGCTTCAGCATCGGCGGCGGGTTTATCCAGATGTCGGGATTTTTTCGTCCGTCCGTCTCGGAGTAACGGATAAAGATTAATCCCGACGACCAACGCTTCCCTGTCCATTGCTGCCAATTAGTAGAGTTTAGCTATTTAACCTTATTATAGGTTTTTGAGGTTTATTTTGCGGCAATTAAAATTTTCAAAGAATTAAAATTTTTGTGTCTGAATTCACCCAAAATCCGGAATCTGAAATCCATTGCTTGTAAAGTTATAGTCATATAGGATAGGAAGGTACTGATTACCATTCCTATTACTTTATATTTTGTAACAATTTCAGGATTACCGATGGATAATCTAACCACGAATAATATATTACTAGCGCTATTGCTTGCTCTTCGAGACTTAGACACCTCTCTCACTGAACAAGAAACAGCCGACCTGACCGATATTTCCCATCGATTATATCTCGAACCCGCCGCCTGGGAATCAGACATCGCCCCTAGTTTACTCTCAATTATTCAGGTGAACCCGAACTTAAATCAGCGGTATCAAACCGCCAAATCTCAACTTGATCAAGTGGGTGATACCCTTCCCCCCGATTTACTCCCCACCTCAGCCGAACTCGAACACGTCGCCTCTGCTACTGCACCAAAAGAACGCGGTTTTCCTCCTGTGGCTGACGAGTCTGAATCAGATAGCCTAGAAATTAATAATATCGCGATCGATATATTATCGCAGCCCAACCCATCGGCAACGGCGAAAAAACTTAGTAGTTTAGACAAACTCAAACAATTCTTGCAAAAGCCTACAGCTAATACATAATTGCAGATATCCCAATAACTTAAGTTTAGCTAAAATTGTGAACTCGATTTTACGGGGAAAGGGCGCACGTCAGTAAAGGAGACACGTCATCCGTGTCAACTTAAGCTCAAACCCTCACTCCCAGCCCCTCTCCCAAGCTTGGGAGAGGGGAGTAAGAGGGGAGTAAGAGAATCTGGTTCCCCTTCTCCCCACGGTGGGAGAAGGGGTTAGGGGATGAGGGGGAATTTTTGAGCCGTAGATAGACATAGCTGAAAAGCTTACCAGTATTGGTTTTTGACCTTAACTTGACGCCAATGCACGTCGGTGCGATCCTACGGTTTCTGGATGTAACCTTCATTCACTAAATTAGGCGTATAACGCCAGTACAGTAGTTGTTGATTTGAATTTTATATTTTATCTTTTGTCTTTAAACTATGAGTGATATTATCTATCCTACCCTCGATCTGTTTCTCTATGACCTCAGAAACGGCTTAGGCGAAAGTCAAGCCGACATCGAACAAAATCGCATCCAATTCCAGAAAAAACTCCCCGCCAGCGTTCACCCTCTCCTCTTTCAAAAAGATAACTACTTTGAAGTCGAATATCAAGAACTCCTACCAAAAGTTCACCCCTTTGAAACCCCGGCAGAACCCGATTCCTTGCAAGGCTATTACTATCCCGTGCGTTTAGGCGATACCTACGGACTTATTCTCGACTGTTCGATTAACAATCAAACTGAACCCCAACCCGCCCAATCTTTTGCCACCCTAAAAACCGAAATTGAACAACGATCGCACGGTGAAACCGCCACCATTGGACAAAGCTGGATTATGTCTGGCTGGCTTCCTCAGCCGGAAAGCCAAAATCCTGACGCTGTTGCCCAAGCCTGTTACAAGTCATTAATTCCTAATGGAAATTGGCAACAGGATTTAGAAGGACAAGGGCAATTTTTAGGGGCGACTATCTATGAACTCAAGCGCTACCGCTTGGTGATGAAAGAGAACACTGATATCACCAATATTGCCAACTTACAAGACAATCAACATGTTCTAATTATCCTCTATCCCGACAGAGCCGCCGCCGAAACTGCTGCCCGTTTCTATGATGACTGGTTGCGCTTATTCTATTACCGCAACAAAATCCTCTGGGCTTACAGTCAAAGCCGTTTATTAAAGCAAACCATTAAACATTATTTTGCCGCCATTGAAGCCGGACGAAAATCCATCCATCTGGCGCGATCGCAGAGACGAGAGTTTGACAAAGTTCGCCAACAATTAGAGCAAACTCAGGATATTTTAAATCGCTATACAATTAACCTAAACCAGCTTGACTTTCAAGCCCGCACGATTGATATTAATCTAAGTAACTATAAAAAACGAGTCGCCCGCATCGCCAAACAATCAGACAGTGACTTAGCCTTTTTAAACGAATTTAGCGAATTAGTCACCGATAAATACCTGCTGCAAATCCACAAAGACACCGAAAATCTGGAACGCGGACTGAGATTACTCGAAGACACGATTAATGCGATTCGCTCTCGTGTAGAATTAGATAAAGCCGAACGCGATCGCAACTTCCAAGATACCGTGGCTGTCATTGGTGTGGGCTGGACAGTGGGTTCCTTTGTCGCCTCTCTAGACAAGCTGGGTGAGGACAAGCAAGACCCAATTCGATTGCTAATTTCTAATTCTCAACTTGTTCCTAAACCTTGGGTTGAACCCGCTATCCCCCTCACCTACACCCTAACTGTCGCCTTAGCTGCGGCGTTAGTGACTTGGCTAATTCGGCGGTTTTGGGCTTAAGTTGAATAGTACTGACTTAAAGCTGGTGGGTTGAGCGAAGTCGGTGGGTTGAGCGAAGTCGGTGGGTTGAGCGAAGTCGGTGGGTTGAGCGAAGTCGGTGGGTTGAGCGAAGTCGGTGGGTTGAGCGAAGTCGGTGGGTTGAGCGAAGTCGGTGGGTTGA
>NZ_JAVJNP010000135.1:0-22670 GCF_040217205.1 Coleofasciculus sp. A1-SPW-01
ATCTCACCGATAACGGAACAACAAAACCCGCCCTATCTCACCGATAACGGAACAACAAAACCCGCCCTATCTCACCGATAACGGAACAACAAAACCCGCCCTATCTCACCGATAACGGAACAACAAAACCCGCCCTTACTAAGGTTAAAACCATGCCCGACTAGCGAAGTGAAGGGTCAAAACTCTCTCAATTGATCGGGGCGGGTTTAGTTACATCTGGATCAAAAAGAGATGATAGTCATAAAACCCGCCCCTACACACTCAAAACGATCCCAATCACCTGTTCACCAATCACCCAATTGAAACCATGCAAACCTATTACTATCTAGTCGCCAGTCAACGCTTCTTACTTGAAGAAGAACCCTTTGAAGAAGTTCTCAGAGAACGAACCAAAGACTACCAAGATAAGGGAAAAGAGATTGACTTTTGGCTGGTCAAACAACCCGCATTTTTAGAATCTCCAGAAATGGCGCAAGTTAAACAGGAATGTCCTCAACCTGCTGCCGCTATTATTTCAACCAACCCCAACTTTATCACTTGGTTAAAGCTACGCTTAGAATTCGTCAAAACTGGAGAATTTCAAGCACCATCAGATACAATTCCTGACCCAATTGCGTCATTAGCCTCTGTGTCTTAAAGGAGGCTCTCAATCAAATCCCCACTCTAAAAACAATAAGCTGGGGCAGCTAACCAAGAAATAAGTACCCCTAAGATTGAACCCACAATTACTTGAAAGGGGGTATGCCCCAGCAATTCCTTTAGACGATCCTCATTAAACTCTTTACCTTCTTGAAATAACTCATCAATAATTTGATTAAGGATACGAGCTTGCTTACCTGCGGCTTGTCGAACCCCTGCGGCATCGTACATAACAATAACAGCAAAAATCGTCGCGATCGCAAAATCAGGAGACGCCCATCCCATCGTTTGTCCCACACCCGCAGCCAAGGCGGTAACCAAGGCTGAATGAGCGCTAGGCATCCCGCCAGTTGTCACCAAGGTGCGGAGATTAAATTTTCGATCCTTCGTTAACTCGACCAGTAGCTTAAGGAGTTGAGCCACTAAACAAGCAATCAGTGCAACCAGTAGCACCTGGTTGTTTAGGATATTGCCAAAATCCTGCATCGTGTTTTAGTTCAAATTGGTTGTTGATCAACGGATGTTTAAGCAGTCACAAATTACAAGGAGTTGCTCTTGAATTCCCTGTTAAGAGTTCCCTTATTCCTTATTCCCTATTCCCCGACAAAAAACTAATAAGTTCGTGCGGTAATGAAATTAGCCAGAGCAATTAAGGGTTGAGAGCGCTCACCAAACGGTTCCAGTTGGGCAATAGCCTCTTCAATCAACTCTTGAGCTTTAGCTTTAGAAGCCTCTAGTCCCCAGAGGCTAGGATAGGTAGCTTTCTGCGCTTGCAGGTCTTTCCCCGCCGTTTTTCCTAATTCCTCCTGAGTCGCAGTGATGTCCAGGATATCATCGATAATTTGAAACGCTAAACCAATATTTTGAGCATAGCGAGACAGACGTTCTATATCCGCATCGGTTGCACCTGCCAAAATTCCACCACAAACGACGCAGGTTTCCAGCAACGCTCCGGTTTTATGGGTGTGAATGTAATGGAGGGTTTCCTCTTGAATATCAGATTTTCCCTCTGACTCCAAATCAACCACCTGACCCCCAACCAATCCAGCCGCGCCCACGGTTCGACCTAGACGAGCAATCACCTGCAAAACCCGCTCTGCTGGAACTCCCTGGGTTTGAGTGGCGACATATTCAAACGCATACGCCAGCAAACCATCGCCAGCGAGAATCGCCATATCCTCACCGTAGACCTTATGATTGGTGAGTTTACCCCGACGGTAGTCGTCGTTATCCATGGCGGGAAGGTCATCATGAATTAACGACATGGTGTGGAGCATTTCCAGGGCGCAGGCGGTTGGCATTGCCATCTCCATCGTGCCACCCATCAGTTCACAGGTTGCCAGACAAAGAATCGGGCGCAACCGTTTCCCCCCCGCTAAGAGAGAATAGCGCATTGCCTCATAAATCTTTTCCGGATAACCTAGGGGTAAAGAACGGTCTAAAGCTGCCTCCACTTGAGCTTTCCGCTCTTTTAGATAGGTCGATAAATCAAAAGCTGGGGATTCCCCATTCGGGGCAGGTCGCCCATCTGTTGCTACCATGCCATTATTCCTTAAATCGTCTGTTCTACTGTCTTAACAATTCTACGAGCCTGGGGGCGTTATGAGTGAGTTCTGGTATAACTGAAAACAGTATTTTGCAATAACATTGTCACCGTCATCGGACCAACGCCACCAGGAACCGGAGTGATAAATTGGCTCATCTCCCGAACGGCATCAAAATCTACATCACCCACCAACCGGGATTTTCCTTGAGCATCAATGACGCGATTTATACCCACATCAATCACAATGGCATTCGGTTTCACTTGATCCGCCGTAATTAGATTAGGACGTCCGACAGCAGCAATCAAGATATCCGCCTGA
Source organism: Coleofasciculus sp. A1-SPW-01 (assembly GCF_040217205.1). Lineage (NCBI taxonomy): Bacteria > Bacillati > Cyanobacteriota > Cyanophyceae > Coleofasciculales > Coleofasciculaceae > Coleofasciculus > Coleofasciculus sp. A1-SPW-01. The sequence continues at coordinate 2,505 of NZ_JAVJNP010000135.1, forward strand.
CGAGTCAGTTCAGCCAAATTTTTCGTGCGCGAATGAGCAATAGTAACAGTAGCATCAGCTTCCAGTAACATGAGTGCGATGGGCTTACCGACCAAAATACTCCGCCCAACCACAACTGCATTTTTCCCTTTCAAATCAATCCGGTACTCCCGCAACAGACGCATCACTCCAGCTGGGGTACAACTTTGCAACCCCCTTTCACCGCGCAGCAGACGCCCTAGATTCAGGGGATGCAGTCCATCGACATCTTTATCCGGATCAATTTTATGGAGTAAATAAACCGCATTTAGGTGTGCAGGTACGGGGAGTTGTAACAGAATACCATCCACGTTTGGGTCTTGGTTGAGACGGTCAATGGTTTGCTCGATTTCAGATTGAGAGACATCAGCCGGAAAATGTTGCCCAAAGGAGGCAATCCCAACTTTGGTACAGGCACGTTCTTTATTCCGCACGTAGGCGGCGCTAGCTGGGTGATCACCCACCATTAGTACCGCTAATCCAGGCGGGCGTCCATAGGTTGATTTGAGTCGTTCTACTTCCGCTTTCAGTTGATCTTGAATGCGTTGAGCTAGGGCTTTGCCATCCAGTAACTGAGGGTAAACAGATTTCATAGGCAGGGTGAGAGATATCATCAGGACTTTGATTATTTTACGGGCAGTGGTGTCACTCACCCAGTATTCAATTCTCAAGCATCTAAGCTATAACCGGGATGTACACCATTTAGCGTGGGGAACAGTCATGGCAATGTCTGCTCAAAACGACCATCGCTCACGCCTTTGCTCGTCAATTTCAACTCGCCAAAGGTCAACTATGTTTTATCTCCTGCCAATGTGTGCTTTGCTGTTTGGGGGAGGACTGGTAAGTTGTAGCAATGTCCCTCTGCTGGGTAGTCCGAATGGTATGGGTAGCGCCCACACCGTAGATGTTACGGCGATTAGTGAGATCCAATCTACTCAGAATACTCAAGACGTGGTTTATCTTCAAGGTCAAGTTATAAGTCAAGCCCCCTTTTTGAACTCCGGGGCTTATCAGGTTCAGGACACCACAGGCAAAATTTGGGTTGTCAGGAATCAAGAACTTCCCAATGTGGGGGATCAGGTTGTAATTGGGGGACAGGTACAATTTCAAAGTATTCCCATCGGTGGACAGGAAATGGGTGAAGTCTACCTTCAGGAAACCGAACAGCTTGAATGATTTGTCTTATGTCCTTTGTCATTCGTCTTATGTCATTCGTTATTGGTAAGAATGAAGAGTCAATCAATTGAAGTCGCGATCGCGATTCTCTATCGTTCGGGACGGTTCCTGATGCAGCTTAGGAACGATATCCCAGGTATTCTTTATCCAGGGTGCTGGGGGTTCTTTGGTGGTCATCTTGAACCCGGAGAAACGCCAGAGGTGGGAATGCGGCGAGAATTACTCGAAGAGATTTCCTATTCTCCCCCCCAATTGGCAGCGTTTGATTGCTATAATGATGCCCACGTTATTCGTCATATATTCCACGCCCCTTTAACGGTGGAATTGAATCAATTGGTATTACAAGAAGGTTGGGATCTGGGTTTATTGACGCCTGAAGATATAAAGGCAGGTCAGGCTTATTCGGAAGTAGCAGGTCAGGTACGTCCTCTAGGGCAACCTCACCAGACAATTTTATTAGATTTCTTGGCGAGGAAACCGTACCAATGACCCTGACGCGACTGCGATTGTCTCATCTTTTACGTTTTAGCCGATATGCCAGCCTTTCGATGAAACTGATGGCGGTGGGGGTAATTATCACTTTGGTGTTCATCCTCATCGCTATTTTCGCCCCAGCTTTTCAAGCATGGGGATGGCTGCAAGATCCCACTGCATCCCTGATTAACCCGATTCACGAACCTCCCGGTGGTGAACACTGGTTCGGTACGACACGCCAAGGGTATGATGTTTTCTCCCGCACCTTATTTGGTACTCAAGCGGCGTTAAAGGTGGTGATTCTAGCAACCAGCTTGAGTTTAATTATTGGTGTTCCTTTGGGGTTAGTTAGTGGATATCTCGGCGGTAGATTAGATCGGGTGTTGCTATTTTTGATGGATACGATCTATACCTTGCCGGGATTGTTGTTATCGATTACCTTAGCTTTTGTAGTTGGGCGGGGTGTCTTCAATGCCGCGATCGCACTCAGTATTTCTTATGTTCCCCAATATTATCGCGTTGTCCGTAACCATACCGCCAGCGTCAAAACTGAATTATTTATCGAAGCCGCGCAAGCGATGGGGGCTTCTCCTGGGCGGGTTCTCTCCCGTTATTTGTTTCTTAATGTAATTCAAAGCGTCCCGGTGTTATTTACTCTCAACGCGGCTGACGCTATTTTAATTTTAGGTGGACTGGGATTCTTGGGATTGGGACTCCCAGAAGACACTCCAGAATGGGGACATGATTTGCGTCAAGCGCTGGATGCTTTACCTACAGGGATTTGGTGGACAGCGTTATTTCCTGGTTTAGCGATGACATCGATGGTGGTTGGTTTATCGTTGTTGGGAGAAGGGTTAACGGAGATTATTAATCCCCGTGGGCGATAGGGGAGATGAGGGAGATGGCGGAGATGGGGAGATGGAGGTAGTTACGCTAAACCTTAGTCAGGGCGGGTTTTGCACCAACGTTATCATCAATAGCGACAAGAAAGTCCCTAAACCCGCCCCTACAAATCAGGGTTTTGCACCAACGTTATCATCAATAGCGACAAGAAAGTTCCTAAACCCGCCCCTACAAATCAGGGTTTTGCACCAACGTTATCATCAATAGCGACAAGAAAGTTCCTAAACCCGCCCCTACAAATCAGGTTCCTGACTAGCGCCGCGAAGGATCAAAACTTTTCCAGGAACCGGAAATCGCCTCACTCTCGTCGAATAATTCAGACATAGCTATGAACGCTAGGTATTCTATCAGCCAATTTGTATGAAATTTATCCAACCCAAGTCTATAGGTTTCGCCGCTATTGGCGGGTTACTACTCATCCCTCTTGCTAGTGCAGGGTTTTGGTGGACAAGTTCTGTCGCCCAACTGCCTAAACCCGACAATGTATCTCAAGATAGTCCATCCCTCTCTCCGATTCATCCCGATGAATCCATTGATGATACCCTAAATGAACGCTTTTCTCTCTCAAACTCTCTAGAACGCATTCAACAAATTAGAAACGCCCTGTCCAGCTTCCAACAGTTAACCGAAACCAGCCAACCGATTTTAGGCGATCGCAAAATGGCGGAAATTGGTCATACTGACTGGGAAACGCAGCATCTGGGTTTTCCCAACTGGGTGGGTTCTGTAGAAGGCACGCTTAAAAAACAAGCGTATCAGATTGCTAAACTCGAATTTGAACTCGCTCAAAAACAATTCCAAGATGGCGAAATTACTCAAGCTGCTTTAGACCAAAAAGAAGCCAATTACCGCCGCGCTGAACAAGACTTCCAAGCCTTTTGGAATTCATTCAACATCGCTGATTAGTATGGTTTAATATAGCCTGTTCCCTGTGACACACCGAGCGAAGTCGAGGTGTTCCCTGTTCCCCGTTCCCTGACAAATGACAAATGACGTAATTGGTATTGACTTAGGTGGAACCGCGATTAAGCTGGGACTTTTCCAGAAAAATGGCACTTGCATCCAATCTGTAACAGTGGCGACGCCCCAACCCTCAACTCCAAAAGCCGTGGTTGAGGTAATGGCTGACGCGATCGCACAACTTGATACTAACCATAGCGTAATTGCCATTGGTGTGGGTACTCCCGGACCTGCTGATGCAACCGGACGGATTGCGAGAGTGGCGATTAACCTCAACGATTGGCATGATATTCCCTTAGCGGATTGGTTAGAAGCTAAAACAGGTTGTCCCACAATTATCGCCAATGATGCCAATTGCGCCGGTTTAGGCGAAGCTTGGTTAGGTGCAGGACGTCAGTTTCGCCATCTGATTATGCTGACGTTGGGTACTGGCGTCGGCGGTGCAGTTATTCTAGATGGGAAACTCTTTGTTGGTCATCAGGGCGCAGCCGGGGAGTTGGGGTTAATCACGTTAAATCCAGAGGGTCCACCTTGTAATAGTGGCAATCAAGGTTCTCTGGAACAATATCTGTCCATTGGGGCAATTCGTCGCCGTACCGGAAAAGAACCTGCTGAACTTGGGATTTTGGCAAATGAAGGCAATCCAAAGGCGTTAGCATTCTGGCACTATTACGGACGGGATTTAGGTGCAGGATTAGCGAGTTTAATTTATATCCTTACTCCAGAAGCGATTATTATTGGCGGTGGAGTTAGTGCAAGTGCCAAATTTTTCTTCCCGGCGGCTTGGGCAGAAATTGAACGTCGAGTGTTACCGAGTTCTCGTACAGGTTTACAGTTACTTCCCGCTACGCTAGGTAATCAGGCGGGAATGGTTGGGGCTGCCAAATTAGCGTTACAAATGAGAAATGATGAATTATGAGTTGTTATTGGTCATTGGTCATTGGTCATTTGTCATTTGTCATTTGTCATTTGTCAAGCTGAACAGCTAATATTTCCCCCAGCTTCCCCAGCTCCCCCAGCTTCCCCAGCTTCCCCAGCTTCATCATATCTACGAAGCTGCTCAAGTATTTTCATGCCTGTTCCCTCAAGTCAAAGCACCACCGCAACTCGAACCACACCCGGCGGTGCAACCGTAACAATAGGAAGCTGTGCGAATTTCGTCAATGATATCTAAGCTTCCTGCGGCTAATAACTTACCTACGGTTAACGTTTCCCCAGTACCAGACTTAGCCGGAATCTCTTCCATCTGATTAAAATCACAGTCATAAACATTTCCCCGATAATCAATCGAGAGTTCATTCCGACACATCAAATGTTCCACCGTCGTCGGATTAAAATTATCTTCCAGAAACTTCAGATAAGGTGTATACAGCTTGATTCGTTGCAGATAAAACTTCGTTCTGCCAATAGGCAAATTGGTAATCGTAAACAACTGGTTAAACTCAATATCAAAATTTTCCTTAAGGAACCGTTTATAATCCTGTTCCAACTTCACCTGATTCGGCGTTAAGGAAAAATCTTCACTCACAGGCAACACCGGGTTATAAACCAAATCCAGGATTAACTGTGGATTTTTTCCATACCCCAATTGATTTAACTGTTGAATTGCCCGAATCGAATCATTGTACACTCCTTTCCCCCGCATTTTATCCACATTATCCTCTAAATAGCAGGGAAGCGAGGCAACAACTCTCACCTGATGTTGGGCAAAGTAGTCTGGCAAATCCTGGAATCCCGGTTCAAAGAAAATTGTCAAATTTGACCGCACAATCACTTCCTTTCCCGTTGCCCGCGCTGCTTCAACTAAGGGTTTAAACCCATAATTCATTTCCGGCGCACCCCCGGTTAAATCAACGGTTTGGATTTGCGGAAAGCGATGAATCAGTTCGATAAGTTGGTCACAAATTTCCGGGGTCAGTTCTTCCGTGCGTTTAGGTCCCGCTTCCACATGGCAATGGGTACAGGCGAGATTACAGCGTTTTCCCAGATTGATTTGCAGAACCGTAATTTTGTTTTTAGTTAAAGGTGTCCTCAGTTTTTTGCGAAATGGTGTTACCGCTAATGTGGCTGTCTGTGTCACTACGTTAAATCCCTGGAAATGTATATTGACTTCAGCATCTGACTAGCTAAACCCATATCGGCTAGCTGAGTCTATAATAAATCATTTAAGCTGTCATGCATTTAAATTGGGTATTAGTAGCGAGCAAGATGCTCAATGTAGCGAGCAAGATGCTCAATGTAGCGAGCAAGATGCAAAGCCTGCGGCATGGCTTCGCTTAACGCACTACGGACAAGGATTCCGCAATTATTGATATTAAGGTTTAAATACCGAACAACTTAGTCTGACCTAGATCAATTCAACATGAGTGCAATGATTTTTTGCTGAGAATCAGCTTAATCTATATATAGCAACCGCCATAGCGGTTAGGACACATCATTTATGTAGAGACGCGCCATGGCGCGTCTCTACAATGGTGCCGAAAGTCCTAATCGATGTGTCTACTGCTATAAGTAGTCGGACTTTAATTTATTTAGCAAGTCCTCAGGATTAGAGCGGTTCTAAGTGGAGTCGATACCGATACAAGGCGACGGGTTGATCTAACGCCTTAAAATAATCAGGATCTTGAGGGGAAAGGTAAATCGCGGTGATTTGCCATGCTTCAATTCCTGAATCTGGTGATGGCAATTGATGATAAGCGGTTGTGGTTTCCACCTGATTTAAATAGGGTTGGTTTGTACCGCGAAAGTATTGGTTGATTACCTCTGTGGCAATAAAGCGATCGCGGCTGGGGGTTTCTGTGTTTCGACCTGTAACAATAGAGATAATTTGGCGTCCCGATCGCAATTCGGTGATCTGCCGATTCACAGACGCCGGATCAAGCTTAACTGAACGAATGGCGTCATTACCGAGATAGGCTTGGGCGATATTTAAGCCATTAAATTCTCGATCTGCCACAATCGCTGATTCTGTTTGCTGGGGAAGCGGTATGATGCGATCGCGAGATTTGGATTGCACCTGATCAACCCGTTCAAACCGTACCTGAAACTGGATTGGTTGATTTAAATAGCGGCGATTACTCTTAAATCCCGGCGTGACTATTTCTGGCGCTAACGGTGCAACTTGTTCGACGAGGGTGCTGGTAACATTCCAAGTTCCCTCCATCCAATCGGGATAAACCAAATCCCCCGTCGCCGCCGTTACTGGGGGTTTACCTTGCCAATCGGGAAACTGCGCCATGCGATCGGCTAATTGTCCGGCTTGGGCTGGATTTGTCCAAAAGCAGTAGACTAAAATTAAGCCTAATCCTATGAGTCTGGGGATAATTGCCACAACTAAGTTGATCGTTGCTTGGTGTCGGTGAATAAGAAAGAGCGCGATCGCACTCACAGTAGGATACCTCGCCAGTGAACTTCTGCCCAATCATGCCAATTTCTCGGTTAGATGCGACAACCTGTAGGTGTTTTTTCAGGCGAGTCCAAAATTGAGGCTGTATCCCTCATCCTGTCAGGGTTTGCCGCCTCTTTTGCTGGCAAGGAGGTTGTCGCAATGGCTGAAAAGCTTATGGAGAGAGGATTTGAGTCTAATTTGTTTAAGGGGTCTTGTCAAAGGCGATGGCTGAAATGCTATAGTTATACCAGGTTGTCGCGATCGTACCTTGAAAACCAAATACAGTATAGGTTCTGAGAGGCTGCACTTGGAATTCCCCTAAATCCCTATCAGGGATTGAAACCCAATTGAAATTCCATAGGGTTTGAACCCCCGAACTTGGAATTCCCCTAAATCCCTATCAGGGATTGAAACCTGCCAACTCAAATCATCATCATCTAGTAGCGGGGCTTGGAATTCCCCTAAATCCCTATCAGGGATTGAAACAACAACTTTCCTGTTGTGTCTATGAGCGTAAAGGGCTTGGAATTCCCCTAAATCCCTATCAGGGATTGAAACTATTGGGTGTCCTCCGGGTACTTGGGATTTTAGCTTGGAATTCCCCTGAATCCCTACCAGGGATTGAAACTTCAAAGCTGATTACAATAGGCTATTGATGCAAGCTGGAATTCCTTATTAATCCCTACCAGGGATTGAAACTTGGCGGCGGGTGTAAGTGTCGAACGGAACGAACCCTGGAATTCCTTTTGCTTCTTGCTCCCCTCTCCCCAGGGTGGGAGAGGGGCTAGGGGTGAGGGGTTTCTAGCTTAATTTGACACGGATTGGCAATGCCGTACCCCTACAAATACCCTTAACCTCATACATCAATCAAGTGAACAATTCCCTATCGCCTCAATTCAGATCAACAAAGCATTGAAAAGATAGCCAACGCCAATAATTCCCATCGTCATCAACGCAATAAAGACAGCCAATAACTCAGGCTGCAACACCTTCCGAAGAATCACCATTTCCGGCAACGATAACGCCGTAACCGCCATCGTAAACGATAGAACCGTCCCCAAAGGCAACCCTTTATTCACCAACGCCTCAGTAATCGGTAAAACCCCAGCAATATTAGCATAAAGCGGCACTCCCATCACCACCGCGATCGGCACCGCTAACGGATTTCCCGCCCCCGCCCACTGGCTAATAATATCGGCAGGAACATACCCGTGAATTCCCGCCCCAATTGCAATCCCACCTACCACATAAAGCCAAACCGATTTAACAATTTCACTCGCCGAATAATAACCCTGTTCCCATCGTTCTTTCCAAGTCAGTTCCATATCATCGCCCTGATCCGGATCAGACTCTGACCCTTGGCGAGACTTCTGCAACGCCCAGACAAAGGGTTCCACCCACTTTTCCAGGTGTAGCATCCCAATAATATAACCCGCCGCGATCGCTAATCCCACCCCAAAGGCAATATAGATCACCGTTGCCTTTAGCCCAAACAATCCCCATAATAAAATAACCGCGACTTCATTCACCATTGGCGCAGCAATCAGATAGGAAAACGTGACCCCCAATGGCACACCCGCCTCTAAAAACCCAATAAATAACGGCACGGCGGAACAGGAACAAAACGGCGTGACAATGCCAACCGTTGCCGCTAAACCATTGCCAAAAATCGTCCGCTTGCCACTAATCCAGTAGCGAATCTTTTGCGGATCGAGAAACGTTTGCACCGTTCCCACTATAAAACTAATCACAATTAATAGAGTCAGCACTTTAGGAACATCGTAGAAAAAGAAGTGCAGCGCTGACCCCAGAGACGAATGCAACGATAAACCCAAAAGTTTAGTGACAATTTGATTAGATAACCAATCAAAGGGATAAAATAAATCAACCATAAACTTATCCTTAGTTAGGTGTTAAGCTGTTCGGCACTTAAACCTTAATGTCAATAATGGCAAAATCCTTGTATGTAGTGCGTTAAGCGAAGCCATGCCGCAGGCTTTGCATCTTGCTCGCTACTAATACCCAATTTATCGCTACTAATACCCAATTTAAATGAACGACAGCTTAGGTGTTAGGTGGCAATAAGCAACAGATAACAGTAGTGTGATCGTCTTGCAAATAAGTAGTCGGACAAAAGAAAACGGTACTGTATTAAGTGCAAGTAAATCGCCCTCAAACCCTTACTGTTCCCTGTTCCCTGTTCCCTGTTCCCTAATCTCAACCGTTAACTTTAATTGTGTCCACCCACTTATGACGAATGACAAATGACAAATGACAAATGACAAATGACTTAAGACTGCAACAACGGTTTAATTTGCTCTGGGGAAATTACCTTTCCTTTACTCACCACTTTGCCATTGACAACCAAAGCTGGAGTAGACATAACCCGGCGTTTAGCAATCTCCACAGGGTCAGTAATATGCAGGATTTCAGCCTCAATACCCAAAGACGCGATCGCACGTCGCGCATTCTCTTCTAATTGATGGCATTTTTTACAACCCGTTCCCAGAATTTCTACCGTAAGCGTATCCATAATTAAAGCCTCATGATAGTTTGCATCGTGGTCAAATTTATTAGAATTATCTTCCCCATTAAAACTAACATCCTTGAAGACAACACACTGGCGTTCTTCCCCCAACCGTTGAGCATTTTCCTGACACCGATTGAGCAAAGGCAATAATTCTGTTCGTAGCCGTTGCAATTGCTGGATATTATCTTCAATTTGCTGAACTTTTCTCAGCAACATCTGATAAACTTCACCACAAGACAGAGAATCTCCATCTTGTAATGCTAGTAATTCTTTAATTTCGTCTAAGCTTAAACCTAACGCCTTCGCCCGACTAATAAAGGACAACCGTTCAATATCCTGGTCATCAAACAAGCGATATCCAGCCTCAGTACGTTTCGGACTCGGAATCAGTCCAATCCGTTCATAAAAGTAAAGGGTTTGGGGATTAAGTCCCAACTTACGCGCCACTTCACCAACTTGAAGCATATTGCCCCAGCTCATTCAGAATCCAGTGCCTTAATCATAAAGCTTATACTTAGGTATAAAGTCAACCCCTAGTCAGAGAATATTGCCACAAAAAGCCCCTCCCCCCTCGCAGCTCACAAGGGTAGGTTTTTTAAGATGGGGGTTTAGGCTAGACTTGGAAGACAGGTAGACCATCACTTCGACTTCGCTCAGCGACCCACTTCGACTTCGCTCAGCGACCGTAGACAAGGAAGAGTGAGAACGAAAAATAGGGCGTTTCGGCTTTTAGAAGTTAGTTTGACCGAACCGAATTCTGTACGGTTTTTCTCCCTTGTCTTCTTTCCTTCCTTGTCCTCCTTGTCTTGTCCCAACCATAAAATAAAAAACCTACACCTGTCAGTTGGGGGCGAGGGGGTTGTAGCTTAAGTTGAGACAAATGGACAGGTATCGCTAAATAACAAAATCTCAAGTATCTTCTCGTTTTTTAGCGTTTTATTGCTTGTTGATTCAACCCTTGCCAGCGGGGAGTAAAATTCAACTGAATAGGTCTCGGTGTATCTCATGAAATCTGCTCCATGGTACTTGAGCTTGCTGTCTGTTACTCCAGCTATTTTTCTGCCCATAGTGGGGAGTCTTGTTGGTTCAGAAACACTGGCACAATCAATTATCCCAGCATCTGATGGAACGGGTACGATTATTGACCAACAGGGAAATACATATACTATTAACGGTGGCAGTTTGTCAAGCGACGAAGCCAATCTTTTCCACAGTTTCCAGGAGTTTGGTTTAGATGCAGGTAAAATCGCTAACTTTTTGGCAAATCCGAACCTCAACAATATTTTCGGACGAGTGATGGGGACAAATCCCTCGCTGATTAATGGTTTGATTCAGGTGACAGGGGGAAATGCCAATTTATATTTAATGAATCCGGCGGGAATCGTGTTTGGGCAAAATGCTCAGTTAAATGTTCCGGCGGATTTTATCGCGACAACAGCTACAGGGATTGGGTTTGGCGAGAATGGTTGGTTCAATGCTTTTGGCACAAATGAGTATCAGCAATTCGTCGGGAATCCGCAACAGTTTATCTTTGATGTGTCTCAGCCCGGAAGTATTGTTAATTCAGGAAATTTAGCCGTTTCCCCAGGTCAGAGTTTAACTTTACTCGGTGGTACGGTGATTAATACCGGGGAACTGACAGCACCGGGAGGAAGAATTACGATTTCAGCCGTTCCCGGTTCTCATCGGGTCAAGATTTCTCAACCCGGACAATTGCTGTCTTTGGAGGTTGAACCATTGGTGAATAGTTCGGGAGAAGTTATTCCCTTTACACCATTAGATTTAGCTGAATTGTTGACGGGAACAGAGGAAAACCTGGAGACAGGCGTTGAGGTGGATTCAGCCGAAACGGTGAAGTTAACTGATTCTGACTTAATTCTCCCTAATCAGCCAGATGTTACTATTATCTCTGGCACTATTGATGTTTCCCAGCTCGGAAATTCTGGAACACCCATGGGGGCGCACGTCTATGAGGGGGCGCACGTCTATGCGCCCCTACATGCGCCTTCATCTGCAACTGGCGGCGAGATAAATGTTATTGGTAAAACTGTAGGATTAATTTCTGCCAATATTGACGCATCCGGTACAAATGGCGGCGGTACTGTTCGCATTGGTGGCGACTATCAAGGTGCAGGAATAATCCCTAATGCTGATGTCACATTAGTTAATGAAAATTCTACGATTCAGGCTGATGCTTTAACCGCAGGTGATGGCGGAACTGTAATTATCTGGGCAGATGAGCAAACTGTATTTTATGGCAACATTAGCACTCGTGGCGGACTCAATTCTGGTAACGGCGGTTTTGTCGAGATATCCAGTCAGGAAAAGTTAGCTTTTGATGGTGTTGTGGATGTAAATGCTATTGCAGGTGAAGCGGGACAATTATTATTAGATCCCACTAGCGTGATTATTGGCACAAGTGGAACCAATGATACAGCACTCAACGATAATCAAATCTTGTCGGGAGACGGTAGCGGAAGTTTCCTGATTTCTGCTAATTCACTGTTAACCGCATTAAACTCAGGGGATGTATTAATTGCTGCTAGCAAAAATATTGATATTATCAGTGATATTAATTCCAGCAGTAGCAACAATTTAACCTTTGAGGCGGCGTTCATTAATTTAGATGCCTCAATTGGCTTGAATGGCGGAAATCTCACCTTTGAAGCACCTGTAATTCTTCGCAGTAGTCAGACACTCAGCACAGGTTCTACAGTTGGCGGTGATATTACCTTTAATAGCAGTCTTCATGCGTTTAATCCCGGTACAGATACGCTGACGTTAGAAGCTGGAACCGGGAATATTACGTTTAATGGTGCTGTCGGTGGAGCGTTACCTTATAATGTGGCGGTACTGTTAGATGATCCGGTAGGATATTGGCGTCTGGATGAAGAGGGGGAGACGGCTTTTGACTCATCTGGAAACAATATAGATGGCACTTATTTTGGTGGGGTAAATCGCAATCAAGAGGGGGCGTTAGTGGATGATGCTAATCCAGCACCATTCTTCGATGGTACGACAGGGTATGTAGAAATTCCCGATTCAGATTTTATTGATTTTGGCACGAATGAAGATTTTACAATAACGGCTTGGATTAAAGTAGCGCCTGAACAATTGGATACGGAATTCGGTGATAGTGATGTCATTGAAAAATGGAGTGGAGCCGAGCCATACCCTTATGTAATTCGGTATTACAACCAAACTCATCCGAACCCAGGTAAAATTGTTGCATTGCGATTTGATAACACGAATGTTTCTGGCGTTACCTCAACCGTATCTTTAAATGATGGGGAGTTTCATCATGTTGCTTTTATCAAAGAGGGTTCGTCAATCTCTTTATACGTTGATGGGATTTTACAAGATACAGACATTGATATTACAAATAGCCCGACACAAAATAATTCTCCACTTTTTCTAGCACGTAGAGGGTCAAACCCACCAGTTGATAATTTTTTCCGGGGCAGTATTGACGAAGTAGCCATTTACGATTCTGCCTTATCCCCTGATGAAGTAGCCGCTCAATACACCACGGGAACAGGTACGGCTACCTCAAGAAACCTCGGTGGATTAACGGTTAATAATGCCGCCAATATCATAGCCAATGATACAATAACTGCTAACAGTATTGACCTAACAGCCAGTCAAGATATCACCAGTCAATCCCTAGACACAAGTTCAAGTTCAGGTGATGGCGGTTCCATTAAACTTAATGCTGAAAATAATATTCAAGTCACCTCAATTAACACCCAAGCCGGAATTAACGGTACAGGCGGAAATATTGATATTAACGCTAGCGGGTTCATCCAAATAACTGACACATTTATTGACCAAAATGGTAGAAATGTCAGTATCTCCACAGTCGGAGGTAACGGCGGCGGTGCGATTACTATCCAACATGGCGGTCAAGGTTTGATTCCTTTTAATGTGGGTGATGCCTCCATTAACGGTACAGCTGGTTCGATTGCGAGTGGCGAGTCTAACCTTCAACCTTTCCAATCGTTTCCTGATAATCAAACTGAAGGTAATATTCGGATTATTACCGATAAATTTATCACAGGTTCCTGCCCTCCTGACTGTTTAGACACTGAACAATCTGAGATAGATGAATCTGAGGATATCACGGAAGAAGTGGTGATTGATACTTCTCCAGTGTTTAATCCAATCGCGGAAACTGAAACAGCCTTCACGAATGAATATGAAGAGTATTGGGGGTTAAGTGAGACGCCAATTATTACGCTGGCACAAGCTCAAAGGACTTTACAAAGGATTGAACAGGCGACTGGGGTGAAACCGGCTCTGATTTATGCGGTGTTTGTGCCAGGAAATGGTGTTGGAGATGATGGTGGGAGAGTGGAAGTTGAGACGAGAAAACGCAGAGGTTCGCAGAGGGAAGCGCAGAGGTTCGCAGAGGGGGTTGGTGGTTGGGATGAGATGTTTTTGGCTCAGGAGGTGTGGGAAGATGGGAATCAATTGGAGTTGATTTTGGTTACGGCTGAAGGGGAACCGATGCGATTTGTTGTTCCGGGGGCAAGTCGGAAAAGGGTGATGGAAACGCTACAAACTTTCCGCCGTGCGGTTACGGATACTCGCATTCCTCGTCCGTATCTTCCTAGCGCTCAACAATTATATCAGTGGTTAATTGCTCCGTTGGAGGAGGAGTTAGAAAAGAGGGAAATTAATAATCTAGCTTTTGTTATGGATCAGGGTTTGCGTTCCTTACCTGTAGCGGCGCTCCATGATGGGAATGGCTTTATTGTCGAACGTTACAGTATCGGTTTTATGCCTAGTTTGTCGTTAACGGATACTCGTTATGTGGATGTGAGGGATTTACAGGTTTTAGCAATGGGGGCGTCGGAATTTACGGAGCAAAATCCCTTACCTGCTGTGCCTGTAGAATTATCCGCGATCGCAGATAAACTATGGCAAGGTGAATCGTTCCTTAATTCTACGTTTACTCCCGCCAATCTAAAAGCAGCACGGGCGTCTCAACCCTTTGGTATTGTCCACTTGGCAACTCATGGTGAATTTAGACCAGGTAAACCAGAAAATTCCTACATCCAGTTTTGGAATACGAGACTATCCCTGGATCAAATTCGCCAACTTGGACTACATAATCCACCCGTAGAACTAATGGTATTAAGTGCTTGTCGAACCGCCTTAGGAAATCAAGAAGCTGAGTTAGGATTTACCGGATTAGCGGTACAAGCGGGGGTGAAATCAGCGTTAGGAAGTCTCTGGTATGTCAGTGATGAGGGAACATTGGGATTAATGACTACGTTTTATCAAAACTTAAAGCAAGTCCCAATTAAAGCCGAAGCGCTGCGAGAGACCCAATTAGCGATGATTCAGGGTCAGGTGAGAATTGAAAATGGGCAATTGATTACTCCCAATAGCACGATTGATTTACCGGAAGAATTAGCTGGAATTGACGACAAGGCGTTGACTCATCCTTATTTTTGGAGCGCGTTTACGTTAGTAGGAAGTCCTTGGTAAGGGTGTAGAGACGCGCCATGGTCAAGTATTCCTAGAAACCGGGTTTCTCGTGAGGATGACAACAATATTAACCTTTCACCCAAAGAAACCCGGTTTCTTGACTGATGTCCTACGATATATCCAGGGTTTCGGTGATCCCAAAATCTATATTTTCAGTGCCATTTGTTTTAAATTTGTAGGGGCGGGTTTAGGGACTTTCGTTTGCTTATTGATGATAACGTTTGTGCAAAACCCGCCCTGACTGAGTATTGACTAAGCTGTCATGCATTTAAATTGGGTATTAGTAGCGAGCAAGATGCTCGCACTAGCACTACAAGGCTTTCGCCGTTATTGATATTAAGGTTTAAATGCCGAACAGCTTACTACTCAACCGGATGATTTTGAAATTGCCAGAAGCGCCACAAAAGAGCGATCGCCAAAATTATAGCGGGTGTGAGTACAGCAATCAGGGCATTCCCGGACGTTGCCGGAATAGGGGGTAAACTAGGACTGGCGTACTTAATCAGCAGGGAAATGCCAAGGGAGAGAATTAAGACTTTGACAATGAAATTGACTTGAATACCCATCAGTTTTTGTGCCACCTGGTATGCGGTTGTGATATTATTCCTTTTTTTAGCACCAATGAATCAACTTGACCCATTGGACAATCAAAACCTCCAACGTTTACAGCTATTTGCCTACCTGCTACCCGTGATCGGCTTTTTTCCGGCACTGTGGACACTCTACCGTCGCCAAGGAACACGAGAACAGCAAGCGGCGAGTCGTTTGTCCGTAACCTTGGCTTTCGCTTGGCTAGTAAGCTACATTTTATTATTGTCAGGGGCGCAGCTCACCGAGTTCTGGAGCTTCCGCCTGTTATTTATGAATACCATGCTCACCTCTGGGTATTTTTTAGTCAGTGTTTGGCTCATGGTGCGCTTGTGGCAAGGGAAGTTACCCCGCCTCCCTGGAATTAGCCAGGTTGCGGAAGGGAAAGTGCGAAAGCATCTGTCCGAGTAAACGATTTCAGCGTTTGGGTTGTCCGGTTATAGGAAAATGGTGACGGGCTTTTTGCCTGAAGTTGATCAACTGTTCTCATCTTTTGCCGTATTTGCCTGGTTTTGCCCCAAACGGTGAGAAAACCTGATATGAGTGTTTGTGTCAAACGCTCTAAACCAGACTCAGGGTAAGCAATGAGGGCATCGGCGTGTATCATCTGCCCAAACCCATCCTGATCGCTTATGTGTGTGTGAGGAAACCAAGTGCCAGCTCGAAAAACCTACGAAAAACCCCGCCCAGGACAGAAAAAGAGGAGTCAACCGCCGAAAAAGAAATCGGCTAAAGCTAAACGAGGACATTGGCTTTGGCTTTGGTTAGGCTTTACTGGCGTCGCCATGTTATCCGCGACAGCCGGGGCAATGCTTGCTGTTTCGCTATCGAGTATGCCTTTACTGCAAAGCCAACTGAGTGCTGATGAGGCAGCCATCTTTAGTGAAAAGGGTAGTATGACCCGCAATAGTATGCGACTGCCCGAATTGACGCGACCTGTCAATATTTTGATATTGGGGACGAAGGTTCTTACCTCCGACTTAGATGAACCCACAGAGGAGGACTTAGGTTACCATGCACTGGTCAATTCCTTTGATGGGCATTCCGACACCATGCTGTTGGTTCGGTTTGACCCCAATAACCAAAAATTAAATGTTCTCTCCATTCCCCGCGATACCCAAACCTACGTTGAAGGGTATGGTGTTACTAAAATCAACGCGGCTAACTACCATGGTGGACCAGCATTAACGGCAAAGGCAGCCAGTGAACTCCTCGACGGTGTAGGGATTGACCGTTATGTCCGAGTGAATGTACAAGGTGTGGAAAAGCTTGTGGATGCCTTGGGTGGCGTCACTGTGTATGTTCCCAAGGACATGAAATATCAAGATGATTCTCAACATCTCTATATCAACCTGAAACAAGGCAAACAGCATCTGAATGGCGAGCAGGCAATGCAATTTTTGCGCTTTCGCTATGACAAATATGGGGATGTGGGTCGAGTACAGCGCCAGCAAATACTGATGCGGGCATTAATTGAGCAAGCCCTCAATCCTACAACGTTAGCCCGACTGCCTAAAATTTTATCGGTTATTCAGTCTCACATTGACACCAACTTAAGCGTTGAAGAATTGGTGGCTCTAATCGGATTTGCTGTCGATAGCAAACGGTCTGATGTACAAATGTTAATGGTTCCAGGTCGGTTTAACGGAACTGGAGAAAATGAAGTTAGTTATTGGTTACCAAACCACCGCCAGATTCGGCAAATGGTAGCTCAACATTTCGATCAAGGTTATAGCGAACTCTCCGATATTGACCCAGCTTATTTGCGGGTGGCGATTCAAGATAGTACCGATAATCCAGAAGCTGTTCAATCCCTAATCAGTACCCTAAGAGAAGCAGGTTATCGAAATAATTATGTCGGCGAACCCTGGGCAGAACCCTTAAAAGTTACACGCATCATTGCTCAACAAGGAGACGAAGCCAGCGCTGCGGCTATCCGCGCTGATTTGGGATTTGGTGAGGTGCGCGTCGAGAGTACGGGTTCTCTAGCCTCCGATGTGACCATTCAGTTAGGTCAAGATTGGCTGGAACAGCAGGATTTCTCTGATGAGGGGTTTTTTAATTTCTAGGTTATTCGTCATTTGTCATTCGTCATTCGTCATTTGTCATTTGTCATTTGTCATTTGGTCGGGGCGGGTTTTGCTGCCAAGCTAGGGATAACAATCAATATTAGTCCCTAAACCCGCCCCTACAGACAGATGCTTCTGTAATCACGCCTGGAACATGACTCCTCTATCTCTCTGATCTTCCCCATCTTCCCCAGCTCCCCCAGCTCCCACCGCTCCCACCGCTCCCTCTGCTCCCCCATCTTCCCCAGCTCCCTCTGCTCCCCCCGCTCCCTCTGCTTCCCCTCCTCCCCGTCACCACTGAGCGATCCCCTTTTCCTATAAATGTCATAAAATCATGACATTGCGATCCCCGGTAAGCTTGAAAATTCGTCAATTCTTGAAAATTGGCGTCTTGATCCCCTTGACCTTACCTAAGGCTTTTCTGGTACATAGATAAATAAAGCGATCCCAAAGAAATACTCAAATCAGTATTTCTGTGATCCTTACTGGAGAAATCTAAGTGTTATCGGGAGTAATCCCAACGTCAGCCTCAAGAGTAAGTCGTGCGTGAGTTTGTACCTGCCCAAACGAAAGACGAATGCAATACGTCACCGAGATTGACTTACTCCAAGGCGGTAGGAATCATCAACCTTTATCAAATATCAGATGCGATGTTGTTAAATTATGATCCCCATTTTTTGATTCACCAGGAGAGATACAACCTACCGACCTAACAATTGGAGAACATATTCATGGCAAAAGAACGCCCACCTTTAGAAGAGATGACCTTACGGCAACTGCGTAGAGTTGCGAGTGAGTACGGCATCTCACGGTATAGCCGGATGCGTAAAGCGCAGTTACTGGCAGAAATTCAAAAAGTCCAACATACCAAAATCTCGCTCAGTCCAACTAGCACAGTGGAGGCACAACCAGAAGTGGAAGCATCTAAATTTGAACTTGGTCAAGACGATCGCACCGGTGGTGATCTAGCATCTGTAGACGAAGGATTACCTGATTTACCCGCAGGTTATGGTGAAAGTCGGATTGTCCTCATGCCCCGCGATCCTCAATGGGCATATACCTACTGGGATATTCCGAACGAACACAAGGAAGATCTGCGGCGTCAGGGAGGACAACAATTAGCGCTGCGGATTTATGATGTCACCGATATTAACCTGGAATACCAAAGCGCCCATAGCATTCAGGAATATCCCTGTGACGAACTAGCACGGGAATGGTACTTACCGCTACCCGTTAGCGATCGCGACTATACAGTAGATATCGGTTATCGTTGTGCCGATGGTCGTTGGTTAATCCTAGCTCGTTCTACACCTGTCCGTGTTCCCCCCGTTTATCCCAGTGACTGGATTGAAGACCAATTCATCACCGTTAACTGGGAGGAAGAACTCCAAGGCAAGACGGTATACGAGTTGGTTCCTCCCAGCAAGCGCCAACCTGTTACCGCAGAAGCCGCGCATACCGAGAACCCCATCTACGACGAAATCTTTGGCATGGCAAAATCTGCCGAAGCTCAGCGCGTCGCGGGTTCTATGTACGGTTCAATGCAGCATGTTCCCGGATCGATGGCTCCCTCTCAATCCGTCAGTTCCTACATCTTCCCCTCTGGGGTAGGGATGTGGGCTGTACCCACCATGTCTGGCTTAACCATGTCCGGTGTTGGCATGTCCGGAGTCGGGATGGGGATGTCTGCTTCTATGCCACCCATTCGTCCTCGTCAGTTCTGGTTGGTTGCCGATGCTGAATTGATTGTCTACGGCGCAACCGAACCCGATGCCACCGTAACCATTGGCGGGCGTCCGATTAAACTGAATCCAGACGGAACCTTCCGCTTCCAGATGTCCTTCCAAGATGGTTTAATCGACTATCCCATCATGGCAGTGGCAGCCGATGGCGAACAAACTCGCTCGATTCAGATGAAATTTACCCGCGAGACGCCCTCACGCAACACCAACACCAAAGAAGAAATGGTTCCCGAATGGCTCTAACGATTAAAGTGTGAAGGACAACAGATCACCAAGAACGATCATCAAATTTATCACTTCACACTTCATCCCGAATCTTTCATACTTCTAGAAGTGTCCCCTGACAACTGTCGGGGGATTTTTTTTCAGAACTTTCATCAAAAAAATAGGATGACACTCGAAGAAATTAGCCTCATGCTGACAGAACTTTTTAATTCCCAGGCGGTTCAACAGGTAAAATCAGGGACATGGCAGGTGGAAACACCTCAAGTGAGAGTGTTAACTGATGGTGGGGGTTTGGGGGAGGCGATAAGTCCCACGCTCTACCCTTCGACTCCGCTCAGGGTGAGCGCCCTTGATACTTGGGATCACCCCCAAGTAAATTTTATTGGTCAATCCCGATAAAATTTACAAACTATCCTGAGCTTATTTACTGAAAATGGTATATAGTAGTAAGAAAAAGTAAAAACAATGCAACATCAAGCCGTCAAAGTTAGGCTGTATCCGACAACTGAACAACAAGAAATACTAGCTCAACACTTTGGCTGTAGCCGTTGGTGGTGGAATCATGCTCTTAATCTGTGCATTGAAACCTACCAGCTAACG
>NZ_JAVJNP010000203.1:0-24637 GCF_040217205.1 Coleofasciculus sp. A1-SPW-01
TCTACCGCTTCATCCGGCAATTTTGACAGGTTAGCCAGGGTACGTTTACGCACTTTCTTTCCTTCGCGATAGGACTCGCGAAGTAATACGGCGGGTGGGGAATTTCGGTTCGGAACACGTTCTATGTACATGACTACAATTGTCTCACAGATTCTCTCCTAAGACTATTAAGAAAATCTTAAATATACATGGGTACGATTTGAGGGGGCTAAATTGCTAAAATGCTTATGCAGTAGGAGTTCAGTCCCCTATAGTACATCTGGACGGGGGGAACTTCAGTCTCTTCCCCCCAACAAAAGTCTTATTCAGCAGACCCTACTTAGACTTTCCCGGCTGTTAATTTCTTGACTCATCGGATAAGGAAGGTGTGTTTGCCGGAGGGCGTCGAAACTGGGTCGCTTGTTCATAAGCGTAAGCGAATCCCAGCAATTCTTGCTCAGTATAAGGAGCGCCAAAAAAGGTCAATCCTAGAGGTAATCCCTGCTCGGTAAAGCCCATCGGTACAGAAATTCCTGGAAAGCCAGAGACGTTGGCTAAATACCCTGGTGTATAGGGATCGTCTACGTTGCACTGGTAAGTTGGATCATTTTGTATCATGTATAAAGGACTAGCCGGACAAAGCATTGTCGGAAAAACGATCGCATTAAGGTTTTGAGCTTGCATAATGCCCAGAATCTCTTGACGAACTTGGGGAAACTCAAAATGAATGATACTGAGGTATTCAATATCAGCTAATTCTCGGTGTTCTAGCGATTCCTTAAAGCCGTGAATGCGACCAGGGTTTAACGCCTGCATTGAATTCGCAATCCGATTAGACAAGCTCAAAGAAATCATGCTCTCTAAGTTGTCGGGAAACGAAGTGTTAAGAGTCTTAAGGTAGTTTTCAATCTGCGGTTCAAATTCCGCCGCCGTCACCTTCTCCATTAAAGACCAAAGATTTTCTAGCTTGGGTGAAAAGTCTACAACGTCCACCGTTGCACCGAGTTCCCTCAGCTTGGCAACCGCCGCCTTGGTTAAGGCGTCTACTTCTGGGTTTCCTCCTTGGAAATCAATAGCCACTCCAATTCGAGCGCCGTTCAAAGCATCTGCCTTGAGAAATGGGGTGTAATCCTGGTGTGACTTGCCCTGGCTTTCTAAAGTACGGTAATCATTGGCATCGACGCCTGCCATAATGCCAAGCGCGATCGCAGCATCTCTGACTGTTCGCGCCATGGGTCCGGCTGTATCGAAGGAAAGGGTAAGAGGGACAATGCCATCCCGACTGACTAGCCCTTGAGTCGGTTTGATACCCACAATACCAGTAACGGCTGCCGGACCGCGAATCGAGCCGGATGTATCCGTTCCCGTTGCCAACATCGCCAAGTTAGCCGCGATCGCAGCCGCACTACCCCCACTTGAGCCAGAAGGATTGCGACTCAAGTTATAAGGATTTAAGGTTAACCCACCCAAAGAGCTATACCCAAGCCAGCCATCCGATGAAGCGAACTCGCTCATGTTGGCTTTGGCGAGAATAATTGCCCCCGCCTGTCGTAGCTTCTGGACGGTAAATGCATCGTCTGGTGGCACAGAGCCTTTGAGTAAAACCGAGCCTGCTGTAGTTGGCATATCGGCTGTATCATAGTTATCTTTGAGGATAATCGGGATTCCGTGCAACGGGCTACGCTTGCCTTTCTCTTGCCGTTCTCGATCGAGTTCTTTTGCCTCAGCCAGTGCATTGGAATTGATGGAAATTAGCGCATTAATCCCAGCATTTCTATCTTCATAAGCTTGGATTCGGTTTAGATAAAGTTGCACCAATTGCTCAGATGTCAAGTCCCCACTATCAAACGCTTGGTTAACATCCGATACCGTTGCTTCCCTCAATCGGAAGGTTTCAGCAATTGCCGACAGGGGAAACCCACTTAAGCCAATGACTGATAAAACAGCAATGGCTTGATTCGTGAGTTTTGATAAATTGGAGGAGTGCTTTTTCATTCATTGTCGTTTTTTCTTTCGCTAAATAGTACCATAAGTAGGATGGTAACTCCTCATTTACCAGCTAAACTAACAGACACCGTTGTTTCCTTGCCAGGATTACTTTCAATCGTTAATTCTCCCCCATGTAATTGAACTAAACGCTGGGCGATCGCTAACCCTAATCCTGACCCTTGTTGTTCATAGAGTTTGCGCTCAAACTGCATGTAGGCTCCCAGCTTGGCGATTTGCTCCGATGTCATTCCTCGTCCCTGATCAGTTATGCTGAGAATGACCCGATTTTGCTCGACGCGATCGCAGATACTAACGCTTGTTCCAGGTGGCGAAAATTTAAACGCATTATCAATCAGTTCTTCTATCAATTTCCGCAGATTCGGTTCCGACATATAAATCTTGCTTCCTTGCAGGTTTAACTCTAAATCTGCTTCTCGATCAACTTGCTTGGCTTTTTGATGAACGACCTCAAAAATTAGGGGTTGACTATCCGTTTTTACCTCGCGACTTTGTAACGCCTGAAGCCGTGCTGGATCATTTGCCATTAATTCCAGTTCAGCATAGAGTAAGAAGTTCTTTGTCAGCCGATATAACCGTTGACTGGAGGTGTGAATATCTTGTAGAATTTCTAGGGCTTCATCTCGGTCAATATCATCGTATTCATTGATAAAAAAACTAGATGAAGCGATGATTCCATTTAGGGGTGTATATAACTCATGGGGGAGGGAATGGCAGATTTGACCGCGCAACTCGTCTAGCTTCTTTTGAGATTGTCGTTCCAGAACCCCTTGTTTCTCAAATCGCGCCGCGATCGCTCTCAGTAACGCCTCTCTGGTAAACGGTTTACTTAAATAATCATCTGCGCCAGATTCCATCCCCTGACGCAGATCAGCTTTGGCGGATTTAGCGGTGAGAAAAATAAACGGAATGGCTTCGGTGGATAGATTTTGCCGTAGCTGTGTTAACACTCCATATCCATCCACTTCTGGCATCATAATGTCACAGATAATTAAATCTGGTCGTTGCTGTTGCGCCAACTGGATGCCAGTTTTACCATTTTCTGCTAAAAGTACCTCAAAATCTTCTGCTGATAACAGTTCATAAATATTATCTCGAATCCCTTCTTCGTCTTCAATAATTAAAATTGTATTCATACATCTTACCTCAGTTCAGTTGCTTTTTAGGGAATCAGCCGACTTCAATAATCAAGAATTAAAGCCTAATCACTACTGTAAACGTTGTCCCGACACCAAGTTTGCTCTCCAAGTTAATTGTACCTCCATGTCTATCCACAGCTTTTTTGACAATCGATAGTCCCAAACCTGTCCCCGAAATATTTCCTACATTGGTGCCGCGATGGAATGATTCAAAGAGCCGTTTTTGGTCGGTTTCAGAAATGCCGATACCTTGGTCTTTGATGCGAAAAATTAATTCGTTGTGGCGACAAGTGAGTTCCAGACAAACTGGACGATCAATCGGGGAATACTTCAGCGCGTTTGATAATAAATTACCCAGGATATGGCGCAGTAATTTTTCATCAAGGGAAACGGGTGTCAATTGCCCCTGATGAGTAAAGCACAGAGAATGTCGGTGACCGATTCCCTGTTGAAACTCCTCAACCAACTGTTGACAAAATTGTCGTACATCCATCTGAGCCGGGTTAAAGTCTAATTTTCCAGCTTCGGCTTTACCCAACAAGAGGATATCATTCAGCATTTGAGTGATATGATGAACATTTGATTGAATTCGCTCAAAATGAATCTGTTTTTTCTCTTCCGTGAACTTCGAGGAATAATATTTCAGTAATTCTGTCGAACTGAGAATTGTGGTTAAAGGCGTGCGAAACTCATGGGAAGTCATGGAAATAAACCGGGATTTGAGTTCATTGAGTTCCTGTTCTCGTGCTAAGGCTTGGCGAATCTCCTGTTCGGCTTGCTTATACTCGGTGATATCTTCGGCAATTCCCACAATCCGGTAAACTTGTCCAGAGGTATCATAAACCGGAAACGCGCGATCGCGAATCCAACGCTGTTCACCTCCAGGCTGGATAATCCGATAGTCTTCGTGATACTCTCCCCTAGCTTGTTTCGCAAACGCCGCCATCACCCGCTCTCGATCCTCTGGATGAATCGTTTCGACAAAGGATAAAGGATTGTCATAAATACTTTGACAACTACGACCCCAGATCTGTTGATAGGCTGGACTAACATATATCATCTGGGACTTTGCCACATCGGTAATCCAAAACACCTCATGAATGTTCTCCGCAAGCTGGCGAAACCGTTGCTCACTCTCCTGTAGCGCCGCTTCCGTGCGCTTGCGATCGCGAATATCTTCGATCACACCGACAAAATAGTCCAATTCCCCGGTAGATTTCCGCACCAATGAACCCCTGAGATTCACCCAAACAATTGAGCCGTCTTTGCGAATGTAGCGCTTCTCCATAGAGAATGTCTTAATCTCACCCGCTAACAACTGGTTAACATAGTATTTATCTCCATCAACGTCATCGGGGTGGGTAATATCCACAAAGGTTTTCGTCAACAGTTCATCCACCGTATACCCGACGATATCACAGAATGTTTGATTCACTCGCAAAAAGCGATCGTCCCATCCGGTATGCGTAATTCCCACCGTCACCTGTTCAAAGGTTGAGCGGAATCGTTCTTCGCTAGTTCGCAGCGCCGCTTCCGTTTGCTGACGTTGGGTAATATCGCGACAGATACAAATAAAATTACCCTCTGGAGTCAACGTTAGGGAGACTTCCTCAGCAAACTTACTCCCATTTTGACGTAGCGCCACCGCTTCACCGCGCCAATACCCCTGTTGCTGCAAAATGGTAAAAATATCGCGCTCAAATCGCGTGATTTCCTCTGGAGGATACAGGTGTCGCCAAGACTTCCCCAGCAACGCTTCCGAGGTATCATATCCAAACAGTTGAACATGGGCGGGGTTTAGATACGTATACTCCCCCTTAGCGTTAAGAATCGCAATTCCTTCTGTGGTGGCTTCAATCGCTGCTAACTTTTGTCGCAATTGGATTTCTACCTGTTGACGTTCGGCAATTTCATGCTGTAATTTTTGGTTACTTTGCTGCAATTGAGCCGTGCGTTCTTCAACCCGGCGTTCTAGTTCTTGTTTCGCCTGTTGCAGTTCTAATTCCACTCGTTTACGTTGGATGAGTTCCGTTTGCACCTGCTCAAATAGACTCGATTGTTGAATCCCAATTCCTACCTGTACAGCTAACTGTTGCAGTAACTCAATTTCTGACGTTTGCCACTGTCTAGGTGCATGACACTGTTGAGCCGTCAGCAGTCCCCATAATTCATCGTCTTTAATGATAGGAACCACTAAGTTAGCGCGAACTTGTAAGCTGGCTAAAAGTTCAACATGACAAGGGGTAAGTCCAGCGGTATAAATATCGGCTGTGGCTTGGAAACGACCGTTTTTGTAAGACTCAACACTTGTTTTTTCAAAGCAGGGATCATGAACAACCACGCCAGACAGGGACTCCCATTCAGCACCCACCGATTCCACCATCACAGTACCACTCCAGTCGGAGTGAAATCGATAAATTAGTACCCGGTCAACTTGAAGCCATTCTCGTACTTCTTGCAGGGTGGTTTTGAGAATGTCTTCAAGGTGCAGAGATTGACGAATTCGCGAGGATATGCTGTAAAGCAGGTGTTCCTTGGCTGAGTGTTGAGTGTTGAGTGTTGACCCTTCGCCACCCTCGTAGGGAACCTGGTTTGTAGGGGCGGGTTTAGGAATTTTCTTGTCGCTATTGATGGTATCGTTTGTACAAAACCCGCCCTGACTGAGTATTAACTGCGACTGGGTATCAGTTTTAGGAGTCAGTTCAGCATTAGCTGGAGAAATAGAGGGCAAAATTGGATTGAGAAACGAGAAGGTTTTGCTATTCAGGTTTATCGCCCGCAACAAGCTGTCTTGGTCAATCATTCCCTGCCATTCTCCCTGATTTCCTAAGACGATCAATTGCTGAGTGTGCCACTGTTGCATCCGTTGATATGCCGTCCCTAAAAAATCATCAGCACGAATACTAAACCACGCCGAACTCATTACCGTTTGGGCATCAAGCTGTTGAAAATCTAAGGGTAATGTTTGAAACTGAACAATATCGTCGGCTGTAACAATTCCCATGGGAATAGGGGATTGACGAAACGATAAAACAGAGGAAAAGTCTAAATCTGTAACTGTCTCCCCTGTTCCCTGTTCCCTCTGTCGAACAATCACCACGTAACCAACACCATGAGTTGCCATCAACTGAGCTAACTTTTGCACTGGTGCTGTAGGAGGCGCACAAATTACCTGAGTTGTCATCACTTCAGCCACAGAATGTAACCCCATTACATCCGTCATTTGTAGGAGGTGGCGCATTCTCTGGGGGGTGACAATTCCCAAAAGATAACCACTCTCATTGAATATGGGTAGATGATGAATACCATGTTGCTGGAACAAGTTGAGGATGATTGTTACATCTTGACAGTCTGATGCGTTTAGAGTGACTAATTTCCGAGTCATCACATCAGCCGCCGTCAGTGCGTCTAAATTTATATCCAACGCGGCTAACCGGACAAAATCTTGCTCTGTCAACAAACCCAGCAGTTGCATTCCCTGCATGACTAAAACACAACTGGTTCTCGCCTGCTTCATCAAACGCCAATCGGGTAAGGGATGGCAACTTTTGGTAGACGTGTCTGATAAACCGAGGGTGCAATCACATCCAGCTTCTTGAGCAATCAGACGGATAACCTCACTCAAGGTTGTATCAGGTGCAACACTCAAGGGATAAGGATCAATTACCGCCTCTAACGGTAATGACGAGAGGGAGAGGTCTAGGAGTGACATGGCAAACTTCAGAAGTGTAACGATAGAGGAGTCTGGGGTCTTATCTTTTATCAAACGTCAAGTCAACTGGATTTGACATCCGTAGGTTTACGGACTCTGAAAACTTGATTATCCTCATTCACCGTATTTTTTCTGAGGGTTTGTTATGGGTCATTTGTCATTGGTCATTCGTCATAAGCTGTCATGCATCTAAATTGGGTATGAGTAGCGAGCAAGATGCTCAATGTAGCGAGCAAGATGCAAAGCCTGCGGCATGGCTTCGCTTAACGCACTACAAGGGTGGGAGTCCTTTGTTCGGAATCACTTCTCTTCCCTTCTACTCTCTGCTTTCTACCTGTTGCTATATGTCCGAGTAATTGCGGAATCGGCAAATTATAAGTCCTATTTTTTTGTGTAATTTCCCGGAGGAAAAATAAGCCAAATATCTCTAGGATTGATTTAGAGTCAAGGTGATGTTTTATGCGGGTTCATCAACATTCTATTTTATTGGCAGAAGTGAAGCAACTTGTTGAACAACTTCCGCTGGAAGACAAGGCTCAATTAGTTGAAAATTTGTTAACTGGAACTGACTCACCAGCGATTTTTGGGTGCTTAGATTTATCGAATTTGTTTTTCGCGATCGCGAGTTGGATTGCTACACGAGAACTATAAGCCGAACCATGAGTAAGACCCCTTTTTCAGACCCCTTTTTTGCCCAAATTCCTGCGGAAACACTCCAGACATTCACACCCGAACAGTTAGAGGCGATTAAATATGCCTTTAGTCCCCGCCCTTGGAAAACGCATCCGGTTGATATCCGCTTAACCTTACCGATTCCTGGATGCCGCTTTTATCTCGTTTTGTTAGGCGGACGAGAATCTCGCTCTCCTCAACGGCGGCGTGCTGAACGTTCTCAATTTCCACTATGGACGCCTGCCAATATTGTATTGATTACGGCTTTTTTTTCGTTATTGCTAACCTCCGGCTATGCTACAGTTTCAGTCGTCTTCGCTTCCTTTAAATCTTTTAGTCTTCCCACAACGGCTTATCCTACCAGTCTGCCTTGGATTACCAACTCAGAACAATGCCAGAAAAGCAATAGAACTTGGTCAGAGGGGCAATGTTGGGACAGTGAACACAATCCTCTATTTTAATCCACTTTTTTATTTTATTTTATTTTATTTTATTTTAAATTTGTTTTCGCAACTCGATTAAGCCAAATTCGCATTGTATGAAGCTGTCAAAACCCGATCCATTCATTGAACAATTTTTCGCTCGAATTCCCCCGAAAACGGCGGCAACGTTTAATCCTACTCAACTGGAAATACTCAAACAAACCTTCGGGAGTCGTGCATCGAAAAAACATACTGTTGATTTGCGGTTATCGATGCCATTTCCAAAAGGAGGCTTTTACTGGGTGCTATTGATGGGGAGGGAAAAACGTGGTCGCGATCGCCTTCAGCAAGAGCGTCGTAAACATCCCCTCTGGACTGTTGCCAATGGTTTAGTAATTTCCGGATTTTTATTGATGATTGCCACAGCTTTACTCGGTACAGTTTTTATTCTGGAAGAGCCGGCAGATATTCAGATTAACTCAGAGGTTAACAACGTTGTCAAAGAATAAATCCACGTAGGGGCGCACTGACGTGCGCCCTCTTCCTGAGATGCGATCCGTTCGTCAATAAACTATGATGTAGAAGATTTTCAGTCAGACATCTCTGGGGATGACGGTTTGATGATTGGACAAACACTAGCTGGACGGTATCACATTATTGACCTTATGGGCGGCGGAATGTTTGGTCAGACGTATCTGGCTGAAGATTTACAGCGTCCCAATCATGACCATTGTGTGGTCAAACATTTACATCCTCAGTCTACTGATCCGTTTACGTTACAAGAGGCAAAGCGTTTATTTGAAGCTGAAGCCCAAGTCTTGAATCGTTTGGGAAATCACGAGCAAATCCCGCGCCTCTTGGCTCATTTTGAGGAAAATCAGGAGTTTTATTTAGTTCAAGATCTTATCGCGGGACAGCCGTTAAGTCAAGAGGTGAAGCCGGGAAAACGGTTGAGTCAAGAACAAGTGATTAAGCTGTTACAGGGAATTCTGGAAATCCTGGAATTTGTCCATGAACAGAATGTGATTCACCGGGATATTAAACCGTCCAATATTATTCGGCGTCAGTCTGATAAAAAGTTAGTTTTGATTGATTTTGGCGCGGTGAAACAAATTACCACTCAGGTTGTCACGCCCCAAGGACAATCAAATTTTACCATTGCGGTGGGTACAGAAGGCTATATGCCCAGCGAACAAACCCAAGGGAAACCGAGGTTAGCGAGTGATATTTATGCCGTGGGAATGATTGCGATTCAAGCGTTGACGGGAATCGCACCGCAAAATTTACCTGAAGATGGGAAGACGGGGGAAATTATCTGGCGGGAACGGTTAAAAATTAATCCGAAGTTGGCAAAGGTGATTGATACCATGGTGCGCTGTCATTTTAGCCGCCGCTATCAGTCAGCGACGGAGGCGTTAAAGGCGGTGAAGCGGTTGCAATCGTCGGGGAAGTTTGGGTGGGTTTTAAAGTTACTCAGAATTGATTTGGGATTGGTGGTGGCGATGGGTTCGTTTTTAGCGGCTGTGGTGGTGATTCCAGAATTTAGGCAATTTTTCCGCATGGATGAACGGTTAGCACAGGTGGCGGATACCTTAGTTTATGAGAATGAAGGGTTAGGAATTCAGATGAATTATCCGAAAACCTGGGAACAAAAAGGAACGGGTGATCCGTTTAGTGGAACGGTGGCTCGATTTGTGCCAAAGGGGAATAATTCAACTGGGTTTAAACCGGAATTGACGATTAGTGTGGAACCGTTGACGGAATCGATGTCTTTAGCGGATTATACTACGGCATCGGTGGCAGAAATTATTGAGTTTTTGCCAGAGGCGAAGATTTTTTCGTCGGAGTCAGCAAGGTTGGCGGGGGATAAGCTGTCATTCATTTAAATTGGGTATTAGTAGCGAGCAAGATGCAAAGCCTGCGGCATGGCTTCGCTAAAGCCTGCGGCATGGCTTCGCTAAACGCACTACAAGGATTACGCCATTATTGATATTAAGGTTTAAATGCCGAACAGCTTAAGGCTCATCGGGTGATTTATACGGGGAAGGATGAGGAGAATAATGTCCGGTTAAAGTCGATGCAAGTTTGGGTGTTGAAGAAGAATCAGGCTTATATTGTGACGTATACGGCACAAGAAGGTGAATATCAGGATGGGTTGAAACCTGTGGAAGAGGTGATGATTAAATCGTTTAAAGTGCGATGATTTTTATCCGAGGGATAGGGTAATGTCCATTCGTGTAAA
This sequence comes from Coleofasciculus sp. A1-SPW-01, assembly GCF_040217205.1. Lineage (NCBI taxonomy): Bacteria > Bacillati > Cyanobacteriota > Cyanophyceae > Coleofasciculales > Coleofasciculaceae > Coleofasciculus > Coleofasciculus sp. A1-SPW-01. The sequence goes on from NZ_JAVJNP010000203.1 coordinate 10,174, forward strand.
TTTAAGGTGAAAGCTGACCCCTCTTGCTTTTCACCCTCATCCCCTAACCCCTTCTCCCATCAAGGGAGAAGGGGAATCATATCAAATCATACCAAGTTGCAGTCTAAGGTAGAATTTATCATGCTGAGCGTAACCCTTCACTTCGTTCGAGGGCAGGCTCCGTGTAGCGAAGCATCTGTCCAGATTCTTAGCTTCGCTCAGAATGACATGGTAAGCTGTCACGCATTTAAATTGGGAATGGGTAGCGAGCAAGATGCAAAGCCTGCGGCATGGCTTCGCTTAACGCACTACAAGGATTTCGCAATTCTTGACATTATGGTTTAAATGCCGAACAGCTTAGAATGCAACTCGGTATCAGATATTTCTTGCTCCCCTCTCCCGTGCAACAAAAGCGAAGCAACATCTCGTCTCCCCCTATTGAAGGGGGACGGAAGGGGGATCTAAAAGGGGGGAACGAGGGGGGTTGGGAGAGGGGCTGGGGGTGAGGGGTATAGCTTAAATTGACACCGATAGATAATGCCGTTCCCTAACAGATAGCGCCTGTACCCTGCAATTTATTCAGCTAAATGTTGCAGCATAATTTGTCTAAAAAAAAGGGTTCGTCGTATAAACCCGCGAGGGTTAATAACGGAGAGATGACTAATTGATTAATCGTTCCTTCGGCTAAGGAACCGCGTTCTCGATGACGCCAGAATCGGTGGCGGATTTGGTCTAATGTGGCGATTTCCGAGTCGGTTAGTTCCGGTAAGTCTTGGGTAAACTCTGAGGAGAATTGCTCATTGGTTGTTGGCGTCAGATTAAATCTCTCTCGGAGGTCAAGTAAGCTAGTGATTGTTTTGGATATGGCTTTGGTTTGTGCCATAGGTGATCTAATTGTTTACTTCTATTTTGATAGGAGTTTAGGAATGTAGGCGAAGCCTTATCGTTCGCCTTTGACATTTCCGAAGGGTTATAATCACTGAATTCTATAATTTGTTTTAATCTCAAGTTCTCTAATTATTTGCTGTGCCTTTTGATACCATTCTCTATTTCCTTCTTGCTGATAAATCTCGGCAGCTTTGCGGAAATCTTCAAGCGCTTGGTCATAGTAGGCATAAGCATTATCAAGATTAATTTCAATCATCGTTTGGTTAAACATATCTTGATTGTAAAGATCTATTGTCACTCCGGGCAAAGAATTATCAAACCGAGTTTCTGGAAACCTTCGTTGCCAAGTATTTGAGTGTTGAGAATTTCCCAGGTTTTTGCGGGCAATACCTCGATTGTAGTAGGCATGAGCAAAATCTGGATTAAGCTGAATCGCTTGATTGTAATCCGCGATCGCTCCTTCGTAGTCTTCTAGGTTACTGCGAGCAACACCCCGGTTGTTGTAGGCATCAGCATACTCAGGATTAAGTTTAATCGCCTGATTGTAATCCGCGATCGCTCCTTGGTAGTCTTCTAGGTTTCTGCGAGCAACACCCCGGTTGTTGTAGGCATCAGCATACTCAGGATTAAGTTTAATCGCCTGATTGTAATCCGCGATCGCTCCTTGGTAGTCTTCTAGGTTTCTGCGAGCAATACCCCGGTTGTTGTAGGCAACAGCATCGTCAGGATTAAGTTTAATCGCTTGATTGTAATCCGCGATCGCCCCTTCGTAGTCTTTTAGGTTATAGCGGGCATTACCCCGGTTGTAGTAGGCAACAGCATTGTCAGGATTAAGTTTAATCGCTTGATTGTAATCCGCGATCGCTCCTTGGTGATCTCCCAATTGAAGACGAGAATAACCCCGACTGAAGTACGCTAAAGCATTGTCAGGATTGAGCCGCAGTACCTGATTAAAATCCTCAATCGCTGCTTGATAATTTTCTAGCTCAACGTAAGCATTTCCCCGCCGATAGTAAGCCTCTGGATTATTGGGACTCAGCCGCAGCGCTTGAGTCAAATCAGCAATAGCCTCCTGATAGTTTCCTTTCTCCGTTTTTATCCCTGCCAAGCTAATCAGGTTTTGAGCGGTTGGTTCCTGGGCAACAACTGGGGTACTATCTATCTGTTCCAAATCATTGCGAGCCACTAAAAAGGTATTAATCGGAATCCCAAAACTAAACACTCGTTGGGTGTTGGGTTCAATTTCTGCTCGTCCATTAATTCCCACCACGCGCCCCTTCTCATCCAACATTGGACCACCGGATGTACCGGGAATCGTGGGATTGGTATAGATCAGAGAATAGCCGTCATCTGGATTCGTTAAACGACTGGTAATCTGTCCTCTAGTAAACTGATAGGTACGTTCATTTGTTCCCGGCAGAACATCTGCCCAACCCACCACATATATAGTAGTTGCTTCGGTCATTTGGTCAGAGTTACCCAGATCAGCCGTGGGGTAGGTTTTGTCACTCTCAAACCGCAACACCACCGCATCTAACCCTGGCACTTCTTCGCTGTAATAAACTGGATAGATCTCACCATCAGGGGTTTCGATTTCATATCGCCCCGGCTGATAAATCACATGGCAATTGGTCAGGACATAATAGGTGTTACCCTCTCGTTCAAAAATTATGCCAGAACCATTATTTTCGCCACTGATTTTCACGGTAATTTCCTTGGCGATGGCGTTCACCTCGTCTTTGCTTAAGGCGACAGCAAGCTGAGGTTGTACCAAGACAATCGCTGTACCGATGAGGGCGGCTGGTATGTGATAGGGAAATTGGATCATCGTTTAGACTACCCCGCTAATCAAAATCCAGTTCATTTCATAAAACAGTATCAGGGAAATTCAAAGCCTCTCTCCTTGCAGGAGAGAGGTTTGGAGAGAGGTTGGGAAAGCTTCCTAAAAAGTAAGGAAGACTATCGGGTTGATGGTCGCTGTTTTTTCCTCTATTGTGACTCGGTAGGTTATTCCTGCTACGCGGTATAAAAGCAGGTGGCGCGAACTGGACAAACGCATCAATGGGAATTCCCCAACTATAATGACTCATCTGTTCGCGCAAATCCGGTTCTGGAATTGAACCATCCATATAGATATAAGGATCACCCCACAGGGGTTCGGCGTGCATCCCATTAATTCCCACCACCTGACCTCGATTATTCAACAAAGGTCCCCCACTCATCCCTTTTTCAACTGGATTTGTGTACCCAATCCGATAGCCTCCTTCTAGTGCTTTGTCCAGAATCAGAGAAACCTGACCAACTTGTAAGACAAATCCGCCCTGTTTATCCCGAATAACAGGAACTTGAGACAAGTCATCGACAAAGGGAAATCCCGCCGCAAATACCTCACCCCCTACCCGTGGTGAAGTCCCCAGAGACGCTACGGGATAGCGCCCATCAGGACTATGAAACTGCAACAGCGCCAAATCATGACCCGGAAACGACACATTTTGCGGCACATCGGCTTGATAAATCTGACCATCTGGGGTTTGAATCTGATAGGGAGGTTCGGCTGACCGAAGGATATGGGCATTTGTCAGCACGGTATAAACTGAACCCTGTTGGTCAATTAAAATCCCTGACCCCAAAAACCCCCCGGATAACACTTTCACCGTGATTGACTCAGCTAATGTATGGAGTTGCTTGACGGAGAGTTGAGTGAATGACGCTTCCACAAACTCACCGGAATTAGCACCTTGGTCATTTAGCACTGTTGTGGATAGCGCCACAAATAAGCCACCCACACAAATAATTGATATCAGTGCTTCTCGGTACATCTCGGATTCACCTGTAATGGGCTTACAAATCCCACAAAGATCCCGGAGGAAGTTCTTCTGGGTTAGGCATTGTACTCTCTTCCCCAGATCCCTCAGTGAGAAAATCACCAATATTGAAATATAATTCACCATCAACAGTGGAGAGCAATCCACTCCTCAAATTGATCGGTCCGCCAGCATGATTCCTATAATCCAGGAGTGAATTTAGAATACGTTCCGGGTTACTATCTGGCTTAAGTGTGACGATTAACCCATTCGGTAGACAATCACCCCCTTTGTAAGCAGCGACACACAAGACAGGTTGACCATTTAACCACCCACCTTTCAGGTATCGCAAGAGTCCATTATCCAAAAATCGCTGAAATCTAGCAGATATCTCCTCACAACGTCGAGTCGGCTTCCAAGGCGGCGGAAATGAGTCATCAACCCAGCGAATCATGGGAAGATTTCCCCATTTTGAGGTGCGAACAATGGTTGCAGGTTGACCATTACTCATCCCACAGAAGAACGTATCTCGTCGAGCATGGCTAGGTTGGCTGAATGTCACCGTCGCACCGAGAGCAAAGGCAAATCCAACCAGTGTTTGGGTTAATAACTGGGGTTTGCGGGTCATGTCAGTAATCCGGAAATGAAGACTGTAGAGGATTTAGCGGTTAGATGTCGCTGCTTTCAGTATATCTTGACTGAGGTTAAGGCATCGGACGAAGAACGGCGTGAGTTTGACGCCTGTTGTCTCAAACAAATTGTAGGGGCGCACGCTCCGTGCATCCGTGTCAACTTAAGCTCAACCTCTCTCCCCCAGCCCCTCTTCCCCCTTTTAGATCCCCCTTCCGTCCCCCTATTTGATCCCCCTTCCGTCCCCCTATTTGATCCCCCTTCCGTCCCCCTTAAAAAGGGGGAAACCAGATGTTGCTTCGCTTTTTGTTCCATGGGGAGACCAGATGTTGCTTCGCTTTTTTTGCACGGGGGAGGGGAGCAAGAGAATCCGGTTCCCCTTCTCCCCAGGGTGGGAGAAGGGGTTAGGGGATGAGGGGGAAAATGTTGAGGAGTAGATAGAAACAGCTTAAAACATTGCCAGCATTGACTTTCACCTTAAGTTGACACCAATGACTGACGTGCGCCCGATTTAACCCTGAGCGAAGTCGAAGGGTTAACCGTGTAATCTATTGCTTGATTTTAGGAGTTGTCGGTTAGGTTGACGTAGGAAACCCAACCAAGTTTAGGATTATTGTCTGAAATATTGATTCGATAATATTTTCCCCCGTTAATATCGGTGGGTTACGGCGGATACTTCATTAAAGGGTTATCGCTTCGGTTTAAGTCCCGCCTAACCCACCCTACGTTTTTTGAGGTGTAGTTAATATTGGTGGGTTACGGCGGATACTTTATTAAAGGCTTATCGCTTGGGTTTAAGTCCCGCCTAACCCACCCTACGTTACAATACAAGGTGGTGGAAAGCTAAAGGAATAATTACTCTGATGACAACGGAGACAATTTCTTTTCAAATTTCTCAAGATTTGCTCGCCGCTTTAAAAGTGGGTTCGCTGGAGTTAACCCAAAATCTGCGCTTGTTAGCAGCAATCACCTATTTTCAGGAGAAAAAATTATCTTTGGGCAAAGCAGCAGAACTGGCAGGAATTAATCGTTTAGAATTTATGGATGTTTTAGCGGCAAAAGGTATTATAATTTTTGATTATGATGAATCCGTTTTAGAACGCGAAATCCAAGGAATAAGTCAATTGTAAACAAACAATGATTATCAGCAATGCCACACCTTTAATTGCTTTTGCCAAAATCAATCAGTTATCTTTATTGCGACAAATAGTTGGGGAGTTGACGATACCTGATGCTGTGGCTAAAGAAATATCAGATTATACTCACAACAAAACTGGATTTATTGACTTAGAACAAGAGACTTGGATTAATCGTCAGGCGATTACCGCTAAAGAACAACTCGCTTTACTACTGCCTAGCCTTGATCGAGGAGAAGCAGAAGTAATTACCTTGGCATTAGAAGAAAAGGCTAAACTTGTTTTAATTGATGAGTTAACGGGTAGAAAGGTAGCAGAGTCTCTCAATCTTAATGTTTCCGGTTCAGTTGGAATTTTGATTAAAGCGAAGCAATTAGGAGAGATTGAAGAAGTCAAACCCTTTTTAGATGCCATGCTTAAGCAAGGAATATATTTTAGTCAGAGGTTTATTGATGCCGTAATACAGTTAATGGGAGAAGCTTGAATGTGAGAGTAGGTTGGGTTGACTTAGGAAACCCACCAATATTAATAATAATGATTATTTCTGACTTATTAATTAAATAATACACCGCCCCGTTAATATCGGTGGGTTACGGCGGATTGTTCATTAAAGGCTTATCGCTTCGGTTTAAGTTCCGCCTAACCCACCCTACGTTTTTTGAGGTGTAGTTGTCGGTTAGGTTGACGCAAGAAACCCAACCAAGTTTAGGATTATTGTCTGAAATATTGATTGAATCATATTTTCCCCCGTTAAGCTGTTCGGCATTTAAACCTTAATGTCAATAATGGTGAAATCCTTGTAGGGCGAGCATCTTGCTCGCTACTAATACCCAATTTAAATGCATGACAGCTTAATATTGGTGGGTTACGGCGGATACTTCATTAAATGCTTATCGCTTGGGTTTAAGTTCCGCCTAACCCACCCTACGTTTTTTGATTCAAGTATTTCCCCCCTGGCTCTTTTTTTCGAGAGAAAGGGGTTTTAATTTTGATTGTTTTGTTATAACATTGTTACAAGCAAGCAATACACTAATATGACATAAGGAAAAGAACCCTATGAAACCTTTACTGCCTCACTTCGACACCAGCCATACCGTTGAAACCTCTGCCCAGCAAGCGTTAACGAAATTGGGGATTACCCAACTCCTGTCTCTACTCAAGCACTATCGCGATATTGATTTTGATGCGTCGCAAATGCATCTAACGGATGCTGAAGTCGATGCGATCGCGAAGCTATTTATTCAGCAGTTGATCGAAAGTCTCAACGGTAAACTCATCGCTGGCGCTTTAAATACCCTGCGCCATGGTGAGGAAATAGAAGAGATTGAACCGATGAGTGAAGAGGATCAAAATGATCAAAATCTCTACTGTTATCCCACCCCTTCTTGCCATCGGATTGCGCCTCTATCTGTGCATAGTCCAACTGGACGCTATAATCCCCAAGGGCGAAACTATCCCCGCCCAATTACTCAGCGGGAACAATACATCATTCACCTCTATTGTTACTGTGAATTAGGGATGACACCCAAGCAGTTTTATGCCAAATGGGATGTCACTTATGAGCAACTTTCTCACATCTGTTCTCGTTCCCAGGGGACGGTTCAGAGTTGGTTTAACCGAGGGAAAGGCTATCATCGTCCTCAACCCGTTGACTTGCGCCATCTGGCAATTATGGATTTTTTGTTAGAGCATTTTGAAGAGATACCTCAATCCTTGATTAACCTTCTGTGTTCGTCTTGATAGCACAAACGCCAATAAGGGAGACGCGCCATGGCGCGTCTCTACAAGGGACGCCACAATTTAATCGTCTTATCCTCACTCCCACTGGCGAGGAGTCCATCACCACCAATGGCAAGGGCGTATACTGGGGCGGTATGATCCTCAAGGGTTTGCATGAGTTCTTCCCGATGCAGATGCCAAATCTTGATTGTCTTGTCCTCACTTCCACTGATGAGATAGTCACCATCGAGACTCAGCGCGATCGCATACACGGCTCCTGTATGATCGGTTAATGTAGTCAGGAGTTTCCCTGTCTCAAAATCCCATAACTTAATCGTCTTATCTTCACTTCCACTGACAATCGTTTGTCCATCAGGACTAATCGCCACCGCCCTGATACTGGCTTTATGTCCACTCAGCGTCCGTAATAGTTCTCCGGTTGCCAATTTCCATATCTTAACCGTCTTATCTCCACTCCCACTCACTAAACTTTGACCATCGGGACTAATCGCCAGAGAATACACCCATTCTTTATGCCCAAATAGCGTGCGGAAGGGTTCTCCTGTGTTTAAGTTCCATAACTTAATTTTGTGGGAACCACTAGCAATAGTGTGATTATCCGGACTAATTGCTAGGGAATGAATTTGCTTGCGATGTCCAGAAAGCGTCCACAACAGTTTACCCTGATGTAGATTCCAGACTTTAATATAACTGCGATTTTTTGACTGATCGCTACTGGCTAAAATCTGCCCATCCCGGCTAAGGGTAAGGGTTAAAACTCCACCAGAATGCCCATTTAATTGCTGAATAGGTGTCGAATTCAGGCTGATAATATCCCAAATCTTAATCGTACTGTCACCCCCACAACTTAACAGGGTACGTCCATGGGGATGAATCGCGATCGCACTCACTTTACCACTGAGTCCCGTGAACGTAGAGGTTAAGCTTAGATTAGCCAACGTCTGCTGCTGTTGACGGGATGCGATCGCCTCTAGCAACTCCTGAACTTGATTTGCCCCTTGTTCATCGCCCACGGCGGCTAAACAGGATTGTAGCATCTGGCAATAGTGGTGATCCTGTTGGGTTAATACCAATCGCATGGCTTCAAATGCCTGTAAGCCTTCTTGATGCGGCTGTTTCCGTTGTTGCAGCCACGCTTTCAGAGACGATTTAATCTGTATTGTTGCCCAGGATTTATCGGGTAAACAGGTTAAACTCTGTGCCAATTTTAAACTCAGTTCCGGTTCCCAGTAAGGGCGTTCACTAACCAGTGACTGTAACACCTCTTGATAAATTGAAAGAGTGGTTTGCATCACCACTTGGACTAAATTCGGATCAGAGACTTCCGCAATTAATGGTGGTAATAATTCCGGCAAAAGCGGCGGTACATCCGAGTGAACCAGATGGTGAATATCCGCCACCCAGCCCGCCACTAAACAGTGACAGGTACTTAAAAACTGGCAAAAGTTGTCCCAGTCGCGGCGGTTCACTTTATAGGGAAAAATCAATTCCCCCGGATCAATTCCAGCTTGCTGTAATTCTTCGGATTCTTCCCAGTAGGCTAAATTAATCGCATTGTCGCCACCTTTGGCATTAATATCCTCAATACTCTTTCCCAATGCCAGGAGTTTATCTCGCGTGGTTTTCCATTTCAACGCCCTGGCTTTTGTTGATTCATAGATAAACTCTCGATAGGAGAACTTACATAAGGTTGAATAGCAATAACTGTCCTGTCCCAATCCCCAATAAGCGAGGCGAAAAATCAGAAAATCGCCATCAATTTCTGATTCTAAAATTAAGGTAGGTTCAGACTTCAATAAACTAAACAGCGCCTTAATACTCGATTCACTATGAAACCGCTTACTCTCCCACGCCCCGCCTAAAAATTCAGTGGGTCTCACTTGAGAATGCAGGGGATAATGTTGACTTAAGAATTCTCGCAATCGTTGCGCCAAACCCAGTTCAATTTCTGGCACTTCTGAGTTCATTTCCCCAAACCGTTCAAACTGAACCTGGGGAGGGGCAATAAAAATTCGCAGGGGAATCGGGCGATTGGGGCGATGGGGTTCGAGGAGTTGGGAGGGGAACAGGCGGAGGGGCCAATGATCGAGGATTTTATGGACTTCCGGTAACTGGAGGGTGGTTTCCCGTTGATAGGCGGCGAGTTTGAATAGGGTTTGGCGATGTTCGGCGACGAGTTGCTGCTGAAGGGCTTTCTGTTGCTGGAAGCGCTGCTGTTCTAGGTGATCCGTTTCATCTACGGTTTGCGCGATCGCGTTGATCACATCTGGCAGTTTATTGGCAAAATGTTGCCCCATTGCCACCAGTTTTTCTCCTTGAGGGACTTCATCGACCCCCTGATAGGGTAAGATAAGAGGTTTGGGTTCAGATGTTGGTTTCTCGTTTAAGGGTATACCATTAAATTGATTGGTCGTTTTCAGATAGACCAGGGTCTTAAAAACAGGGACAGCCCATTGCAGAAGTAATTTTAACCACGGCTCCATAATAGTTATCTCTAGAGGCAACATTGACCTGAATAGTCAGGACTGACGCTTGCTGTACCGTTGAACCACTATCTGTAGGGAACATATTGTACCTCTACTCCAGGCTTATGCAAGTCATATCAGGATTGATCCAGTTTTCACAAAATCTAAGGATAGCAGGGATAGGTCATACCCCCATGTCAACAAAAACACGATCAGCACAGCGCAAGCCAAATAAACCTGATACCACTGAGGTACACAGACAGATCCCCGACTTCTTGGAGAAGTCGGGGATCTTGCTTAGAGTCAAATTTGATTCATCACCGTTCTGTCGCCACAGCTTGAGTCGAGACGGTTTCGGTTAAATTGGCTGGAGAATTGGCTCGAATAGCGCGAAACATACCAAATCGACAAAGCCCAGAACCGAAGGCTAGCCGCATTAATAAAATTGTCGGCACTTCTCGCACAGACTTGATAAAACCGGATAGACCAAACTGTAGCCATCCCTGAGGTCGAATGATGCCTTGCCAGATAGTATCAAGCCAAGATGGAAGCGTTTCCTCTGTCCAATCTGCCGTTGCTACACTACCCTCAACCAGTCCGGTTTCCTGCAACCGTTCCGCAAACCCTTCAATGCTAGAAAACGCTGGATGAGACCACTGATCCAAGAGTTGCTGCATTACCGGGCGTTCCCAAAAATTAAGTGGTTTCTGGCGATCATCCCGTTGATTCCAGTCAGCAACAACCAGAATACCACCAGGCTTGAGTACCCGCATTAATTCTTTGGCAAAAAGAGCTTTATCGGGAATATGAGGACCCACTTCAATTGACCAAACCACATCAAAATTGGCATCTGGGAAAGACATTGCCATCGCATCATCGACTAAAAATGTCGCATCTAAGTCCTTTGGCGTTAACTCCTGAGCGCGTTTTATTTGTTGGGGACTGATGCTAATTCCGGTTACGGCAAACCCGTAATCCCGTGCTAAAATACGACTGCTGCCGCCGATGCCACACCCGACATCTAAAACAGTGGTTCCTGGGGGTAATTTATCGAGTCCTCCCCAACGCACCATTTCATGCACAAAATCTGATTTTGCGGCTAAAAAATCCTTGGGTTGAGGCGGTGAGCCATAATGCCCTAAGTGGATATGTTCGCCCCAATAAAACTCTAAAATACCATCTTCTGTCCATTGGTCATAAGAATTGACCACCGATTCAGAGGATTGATAGCGGCGACCCGTAACCAGATAGAGTAGGATCGCGATCGCGAAGAGTCCTAGCAGTAGTCCCAGAAGCGGAAAAAAGAAATTCATCAACGTTAAACCCTCAAATTTTTGACTCTGTTGATAATCGGGTTCAGAGTTGCCTGATTAACCCACGTTATAATAACGGGCGGGTTTGGTTTAGAGGTTATCGGTAGATATCCCAATTAAACAGCTAAACCCGCCCCTACAATTAACTTATTTTAACGGCTATTACTGAACTGACACTCTAGGTAATCAGTGTGATCAGCTGATGGGCATTTAAATTGGGTATTCCCCGTTCCCTGTTCCCTCCACAATAACGATTTCAATCTTCACCCTGTTTCTGACAAGCATCTAAATAAATTTGAGCTACTTGATCAACGGGATTAATATGTAAACACTCTTGGAATATTTGGGCAGATTCTTTAAATAAATGTTTACTATACAGAAATAGAGCCTTCTCAAAATCAGGCTTCGTCATTAACTTGACCGAGCGCAGTTCTGGTGGATCTGCCTCAAATATTTCAAAAACAGAGACCATTTCACTTTTGCCCTTAACCTGAACTTGACCGATGATCCGAAAGGCATATTCAACCGGATGATTTAGCTGTAAAAACGTGTGGTGAGAAATTAATAAGGATACCCCATACTCTTTCGTAAGCTGTTCTAAGCGAGCGGCTAAATTGACCGCATCACTAATCACTGTACCATCCATGCGATTGTGTCCGCCCACGGTTCCCAGCATCAGCGAACCAGTGTTAATCCCAATCCCAATCTGAATCGGGGGACGATCTGGACGTTGCCGCGTTTTATTATAATCAGTCAACCGATTTAACATATCAATTCCGGCGCGAACCGCATCATCAGCACTACCATTAAATAGCGCCATAATCGCATCACCGATATATTTATCAATAAAGCCATCATGTTCGACAATCGCAGGTTCCATGCGCGACAGATAGGCATTGATAAATTTAAAATTATCCTCTAAACTCATCCGTTCCGAGAGAGTAGTGAAGGAACGAATGTCCGAAAATAGAATTGACATTTCCTTCTGCACCGCCTCGCCGAGTTTGACATCGACAATACTTTTCTTGTCCAGCAATTTCAGGAAATTTTCTGGGACAAACCGTTCATAGGCTTGATTCAGTTGCAGGAGTTGAGCCGTGAAATCCTTGCGTTCAATTTCAGCTTTTTTCCGTTCAGTAATATCTTGAAACGCCGCGATCGCAAAGGTGACTTTGCCCCCTTCATCAAAAATTGGGATACCCCAAGCTTCAATCGGAATAATCTGATCGCCCTGGTGAATTTCAATGTCATCAGCCGTGGCACTTTCTCCCATTAACGCTTGCACCACGGGCAATAAGTCCGCCGGATAGAGTTGTTCAGTTCCAGCAATATAAAATTGATAGACCTCAGCGAATTGTTCAGCAAAGGTATCAGGAACCACGCCTTTACCCATTAACTGTTGCGCCCGTTGATTCAGGTAATAGGTTTTTCCGGTTGCATCTAATACCGCTACGCCAACCGGAACCGCTTCCAGGAATTGGGCTAAGCGGCGTTCACTTTCCCGTGCGGCTTCTTCGGCTTGTTGATGTAACTCCTCCTCAATCGCATCGGAATGAGCCGTGGTGGTTTCGAGTAATATTTCTAAGTCAGCATTGTAGCGCTGCAATTCCCAGGTTTGGTAAAGTGCGATCGCCATTGATGATCCGATTAATGCCGCTAGGGGGGAAACCACGGGTAACCACCAGTTAACGAGAAACGCCCCATAACTCCCCACCACCAGGATGCTACCCATGAAGAACGTGCCGAAACCGACAACCATCCAGCGGGGAAAAATCCTATCCGCGAATTGGTTCGCTTGTTGGAGTTTCCAGCTTCCTCCAGCACCAATAAAAGACCAGACGACAATCCATAACCACTCGACTGGATCAACCCAAATTGTCAGCCAAGACGGTTGGTTTATTCTATCAATGAAGGGAATTAAAGGGCGTCCATCAATCGCCTTAATTAAAGGGCGTCCCGCCATCGCCCCACTAATAATCTGACTGGCGATATTGGCATGAATAATCACGCCCGGTGTTTGCTGACGAGAACCAATGGTATTTTGACTATAGGGTGTAAAGAATAAGTCATTGGCACTCTGTCCGGTAGCGCCAATCAGAACAATGCGATCGCGCATCAAATCTGGTGGTATCCGATTCTCTAAAATATCAGCAATGGATACAGTTTGGAAGTTCTCTCTCGGTCCGCGATAGTTTAAGAGGATTTGATAGCCACCCACATCAGCATTAACATAGCCACCCTCATTCCCCGCCAATGGCACAAATTCCGCCTTACCCAACTGTAAATGACTCTTAGCTTCATCCGTCATTTGCAGGGTAATCCCTTCGGCGTCTAGATACATTAACGCCAGCTTTACCCCTAATCCCAAGTGGATGGACTCATCGTCTAATTGCACAGACAGCAATCCGCGACGAACTTTGCCATCCGCATCCAAGACTAAATCAGCCATCGCCACTTGATCCAGTTGTTTTAGGGTTGGCGATGGTGCGACTGTCTCTCCGACAACTTTTTCCACACCAATCAGATTTGGTGTAGACTGAAACACCTCGACTAATTCCTGATGACCCGGTTCAACTGGCAAATCACGGTACAAATCCAAGCCAATCGCCCTCGGCTGTTGGGCGTTTATTTTTCTAAGTAACTGTGCTAAGACCTGATCAGGAATGGGCCACGTCCCAATCTGAGTAATATCAGACTCATCAATGGTTACCACCAGAATGCGGGGATCAACTGGTTCTTGGGGACGCTGCTGAAAAAATTGGTCGAGTGTTGCCCATTCGAGAAGCTGAAACGAACCCGTCCAAGCCGTAGCGATCACCAATCCGGCGACAGTGGGGGCAGTGATCAGTACCCCTTGCCATTTAGAAATATTCTGCTTGAGCTTTTGCCACATTTAGGATGAGCAACCAAAATTAACATGAGTAGTCCCCTGATTGCTATGGCGAATCGTTCTCTATTCCTTACTGTAGCTCAACTCAAGCTGAGTCGTGGCTTAGATGGTTTGTCTCAACCCCATGGAATTAAATTCCCACTAAACTAGCCGAAAATAGACCGTAGGGTGGGCAGTGCCCACCAGCCTCAACTAGTAACTATCTTCGCTGCCTACGGTATGCAGTGCTAGATCGTTATTAGCGCGATTGAGTCGATCCGCGATCGCGGATCGAAGTTTCAGCGTGATCGATGGTGTAGCCAGTACCTCTTGGGCTTGTTCTCGGTAGATAGCACTAGTTACCGGATCAACTTGGTCAATTTTCTGTAAATTTGAAAATACTGTATCCGCAGAAATGGTCATTGGATTAAACCCTTTCATCACATATAATTACGATCTTGACTTAAGTCTCGAACAGATGGCAATAGTTGAATGATTAAATTGACACTCCCACGGCTTAAAGCGCGTGGGATTCTACATTCATCGTCAGAACTTGCTCTACCAGGCTTGCGCCAAGTAGCGTAGAGGCTCCAACTCCTGTAGCGTTACTTCGGGATTGCCCATCCCTAGATTTTGCCTT